>JAGRBM010000219.1 GCA_020434085.1 Chrysiogenia bacterium
CCCTGCACACGCCCCTCGAAGCGCGCGCGCACGCGCCGCGTCTGTTCGGGCAGAGTTTTGGGGAGTGCGCCCATCTATTCGATATCGAGGCTTAGCAGCCGAATGTCCTGCGCACCCGGGTCATTGATGTCGTCGGAGCTCTCGCAGGTGATGTGCGCACCCTCGGCCAGGGTGCCCGCCGAAGCATCCTCAAAATGCTCGGCGAAGTGACCGGGTGACATGTGGGAGAGCGCGCCGAGCCACACCTTCACGCCGACCACCCGCTCGGCGCTTTGCTCACTGGCAATCTGCTCGATCTTTTCCATGAGGTTCTTCATCAGGGAATGTTCGTGCATGAGTCAGCCTCCTGCCTGCGAAAGCGCGGCGGTCACCCGCGCGGCCGCATCGTCGAGCGCATCCGCAACGGCATCGGAAATCGGCGCGCCGATCTCGAAGTTTTCGCCCACGATGCCGATGACCCGAAGAGATCCGGGGAGCGCGTCCATGAGCTCTCCGAGTTCCAAAGCCTGCGCCAGCCCGAAGTCGTGGGTCGACGCGCTTTTGAGATCGGCCGGCAGGCCTTCCTCGAGGGCGTCGATCTCCAGAATCTCCCCGGGCGCGCCGCCGCCCGAAACGGCGTCCACCACCACCGCGAGGGCGCGCCCCTTCCAGAGTTCCATCAGCGCGGTCGCATCGCCGCGCGTTCGTTTTAGCGCGACGCCCGCGGGGAGCGTCCTTTCGAGCCGCGCGGCCACTTCGAGCCCCGCCGCATCGTCGCCGCGCATCTCATTGCCCACCGCGATCACTACCGCGCCCCCTTCAGCTTCGATCGACATGGAGTTTCAAAAAATGCGCCGAGCAGGAGATACACGGGTCGTAGTTGCGGATCGCCTGCTCGCACTGCCACTGGAGTTTCTCATCGTCGAGATGCATGCGCGGCTCAATGAAGGCGCGCAGGTCGTCTTCGATGCGGCCCTGATTCTGGGAAGTGGGCGGCACGATCTGGGCGAGCTGGATGATCCCCTCGGCGTCGATCTCGTAGCGGTGATAGAGCATCCCGCGCGGCGCCTCAGTGGCCGCGTGGCCGGTACCGGCGCGGGGCTCAACCTCGACAAAGGGCGCTTCGGGGCGCTCGTAGTTTTCGATCACCCGCAGGGCTTCCTCGCAGGCGTAGAGCACCTCCACGCCGCGCACCACGATGCTGCGGAAGGGATTGAAGCAGGTCTCCCCAAGGCCCGCCCGCCTGGCGGCGGCCTGCGCGCGGGGGGTGAGCTTGCTGAAGTTCAGGCTGTAGCGCGCGAGCGGGCCGACCATGTAGTGCCCGCGCTCGATGAGGCGGCAGTGCAGCGCGCTCGAACGCTCCACGTGTTCCTCGCGAAAGTGCTCGCCGAACTGCTCGGCGTGGATGTCGAGCCCCCGGTTGGAGACGATGCGTCCCTCGTTCATTGGGTACTCGTCGGGGTGCAGAAGAGAGACGAGCTCGTAGTCCTGCTCGAAGTCGGGGAAGTCGAACTTCGCGACGAAGTCGATCATTTCCTCGGCTGCATCGGCCGCCCACTTCAGGCGCTCGGCCAGCGCGTCGAACTCACTGCGCTTGGGAACGCGGTAAAAGCCGCCCACCCGGACATTGATGGGATGAATCTCGCGGCCGGCAAGGGTCGAGACGATCTCGTTGCCGACCTTCTTGAGCTGCAGTCCCTGCTCGACCAC
>JAGRBM010000220.1 GCA_020434085.1 Chrysiogenia bacterium
CGCCGTCTTTGACAGTGATGAAGCGCGGCAACCATCCCGTGCGCGGCCCGACGCAGCCGGTGGTTTCGAGGCCGTAGAGGAACTCCCACTCGCAGAAGGGATTGCCCGCGCCGACCAGCGCGTTCCAGCTCGCTGGATCAATATCCCTCAGAGACTCGATCACCTCGGGCGTGAGGGTCGGGGCTTTCTGCGCATTCACAAGAGTTCCCCGGGCTTGCGTGCGACCACGGCGAGCCAGGGTTGCTCCTCGCGCGGCTTGTCCTTGGGGCGGTAGTAGTGATGCACCACTTCAAAGCCGGCCGCTTCGAGAAGTGCGGCGTAGGCCTCGAACTCCATGTAGTTGCCATAGCGCGCGCCGTTCATTCCCTCCCCGTCACCGCGCGGGTTGGAGGAGAAGAGCACGCCGCCGGGCCGGAGCGCGGCGAATAGTTCCCCCAAGACGCGCGGTAGCTCCGCGCGCGGCACGTGAAAGAGCGAGGCGTTGGCGAAGATGCCGTCGAAGGATTCGGCGGGCAGGTCGAGCGCGATGAAATTCTGGTGCAGCACCTCGCAGCCAGAATGGGCGCGCGCCATCTCACAGAACTCCGCCGTCCCGTCGAGGCCGACGGGATCGTGACCCTGATCGGCAAACCACTTCACATCCCGGCCCGGACCACAGCCGAAATCCAGAATCCGCAGGCCCTTGCGCGCCGGCAGCGCGCCGAGCAGAGCCTCGTAGTTCTGCGTAACGTCGTGGTCCTTCGTTCCCTCCCAGAACGGCACGGCGCGCCCCTCGTAGTAGGAGATCGTCAGGCCCGTCACCTGGGCCGATTCGTCGGATTTGGGACCGCCACTCATGCTCATCGCTTCTCTAGCGCACGAGGCAACTCCGAAGGAAGCGGGCTGCTTCTTCGAAGGTGAATTGCCCGCCGCAAGGCGGCGTCAGTGCGCGATCTTTTTGTCGGTGAACAGGTAGTCCTTGAGCTCTTTGTCGAAGGTCTTGTCCTTGCGGCGGATCCATTCGAGGATCATCGCGGCGTGCTCTTTTTCCTCGTCGCGGTTGTGCCTCAGAATGGCCTTGAGCGCATCGTCCTTGCAGGCGTCCACGCGCTGGTTGTACCAATCGACGGCTTCGAGCTCTTCCATCAGTGACTGGATCGCGCGGTGCATGTCGCGGGTTTCGTCTGAGAGCTCTTCAATGGGTTCGTGAAATCCTTCGTTGGCCATGGGTCAGTTCCTCCTGCGATGCTGTCGCTGATCGGGAACATAGCGCACTTTGCCGCTCCGGGCTGCCCCTGCGCCCTATTGACGGAGCAGGCCGCTTGGGTCAAAGACCCTCCCACCATGAGCGAAAAGCGCGACACAACTCTCATCCTGGCCTCCACCTCTCCGCGGCGAAAGCAGCTTCTTGAAGATGCGGGGCTGAGCTTCCAGGTCGTCTCCCCTCCGGGCGAGGAAGTCGCCCCCGAGCCCGGCGAGGACCCGGCGGCCTACGCCGAGCGTGCCGCCGTCGCCAAGGGCCTCGAAACGGCCACCCACCTGGCGGCGACGATGGAGGGCGAGAAGTGGATTCTCGCTGCCGACACAGTCGTAACCATTGGCGGCGAGATTTTGGGAAAACCTGAAGACGATGCCGACGCGCTGCGGATGCTCCTGCGCCTGACCGGCGTGACCCACAAGGTCCACACCGGCTTTGCCATCATCGGCCCGGACG
This sequence comes from Chrysiogenia bacterium, assembly GCA_020434085.1. Taxonomy (NCBI): domain Bacteria; kingdom Pseudomonadati; phylum Chrysiogenota; class Chrysiogenia; species Chrysiogenia bacterium. The sequence goes on from JAGRBM010000220.1 coordinate 1,694, forward strand.
GCGAGAAGGCCTTCAGCAAGTCGGTCAAGACCGGCGTGGATTTCTCCAAGCCTGCACGCGAGCGCCTCGAAGCCTACGTCGCCACGGGTGAGCCCCACGACAAGGCCGGCGCCTATGCCATTCAGGGCAAGGGCGCGTTCCTGGTCCGTTCGATCACGGGTTCCTATACGAATGTGGTGGGATTGCCGGTCGCCGATGTGAGCAAGGCGCTTGCCGACCTGGGCGTGCTGGAGAAACTGCAGCGCGAGAAGTGGTGACAAAGAGAGGGCGGGTAGACCCCGCCCCTACGTCTCGGGTCATGTAGGGGCGGGGTCTACCCGCCCTTTTCATTCACCGCCGCCGGTTCGCTCGATCATCCAGCCCACATAGAACGTCACGCTTCCCAGAAAGAGCATCAGATACTCGTTGCGCATGCCGTGCTCGGGGTTGTTCATCCCCTCCATGAGCCCGAAGGCCAGCAGGCTCATGCCGAAGAGTTCGATGCCTTTTGCCACGTAAAACTTCATATTCGTCACAATCCGGAGGTTTCGGCGGGGCATCGCTGCCCTGCCGACGCGCGGGGAGTTTGACGCTGCAGCGCGGCACAATTCAAGCCTTCCCCGACATGGCCTGCGCAGATGCGTAGTACAGGCCTGCCTTGCAGCCCGGGATTTCGATCGCCTACAGTACACAGCGTTTCGAATGCGGGGAATGACGACTGCCTTGGGAAGGGCAGCCCGCCGAGTTGTCCCTGAGGGGGGAGCAAGTCGGCCATGGGAGTTGCGCGCGGGAATCGCGTGCAGATGGGTTCCAGAACCCGGGGGCTCGAACATGCGCAATGATTCCGATACCGAGGCGGCCGCTGCGCCGCCCAATGAATCCCGAGAATTCATCCACGAGTGCAACAACCTGCTCGCGGGCATCCTCAATGCGACCGCACTGATGCGCCGTGCGCGCAGCGAAGAAGACCGCGAGGAAGCCATTGCCCTCATCGAGGACGCCGTGGCCCGCGCGCAGAAGAAGATCCAGCACGTGCCGGACCTGCTGGCACGCGCGGTCGGCTCCCTCGCGCGAGAGAGCATGGTCTCCGACGATGAGGCCGAAACCGTCCCCACCGCGCTGGGTGAGGGGCCGGTCGAGAGCACCGAAGCCCATACCGTCCTGGTGGCCGAAGACGACGACATGAACCGGCAGCTTCTCCGAAAGCTGCTCGAGAGCACCGGCAAGTGGATTGTGATCGAGGCCGAGAATGGGCTGCAGGCGGTCGAACGCTATCGCAACGGCCCGACCGACCTGGTTCTGCTCGACATGGCGATGCCGGGGCTCGGCGGCGCCGAGGTGCTTGAGCGCCTGCGGGTGGTGAACTCGCGCGTGCGCGTGGTGTTTCTGAGCGGTTATGTCGATCCCCACAGCCCGCTGCTGCGTGAGCGCAACGTGGTGGGGTATCTGCAAAAACCGGTTGAGGCCG
>JAGRBM010000221.1 GCA_020434085.1 Chrysiogenia bacterium
CAGCGCCAGCGGCGTGAGCCAGAGGGCGTAGACGATGCGGCGACGCGCCGAATCCGCGCGAAACATGCGCATGCCGAGAATCGGCGCGGCAAGTCCCAGCCCGGCACCGAACACACTGACACGAAAGAGCTGGATCGCTCCGGCAACGGAGAGGACCGGGTCCAGATACGACATCGGCGGTCCTTCGGCGTAGGGAATCCAGTCGCACAGGAAAAGCACGACTGTAAGAAAGAGATAAAATCCCACCCAGCACAACGCCCACAGCAGCGGGCGGGGGCGCCGCGGTTGGAGCAGTACCTCGGGCGGCAGTTCGTTCACCGTTCGATGTTGGGTTGCAGTCTTCCGCGCTCGTCGGGGGCGACGAGGGCTTTCTTCTTGAGCTTTTCGAGCAGGGTGGTGCGCTTGATCCCCAGCAGCGTGGCCGCGCGGTTCTTGTTCCACTTCGTGCGGTTGAGCGCCGAGAGGATGATGCGGTCCTCGAAGTCATCAACGAGGCGCTTGAGATCCACGCCCTCTTCTGGCACCTCGACCTCGGGAACATTGAGCTCCACTGCGCGCGGGATGAGGAACTTCTCCGGCAGGTCTTCGAGGGTGAGCTGTCCCTCGCCCTTGAGCACCACCATGCGCTCAAGCAGGTTCTCCAGCTCGCGCACATTGCCAGGCCAGGGGTAGCGCGCCAGCGTCTTGACCGCATCTTCTGAAATCCCGGCGACCTGCATGTTTTTTTCGCGGCTGAAGCGCTGCAGGAAATGTTGGATCAGAACCGGCACATCTTCCTTGCGATCCCGAAGGGGCGGCAGGGTGATGGGGATGACGTTGAGGCGGTAGAACAGATCCTCGCGGAAGCGCCCCTCCTCCACTTCGCGTTGCAGGTCGCGGTTTGTCGCCGCAATGACGCGCACGTCGACCTTGATCGATTTCTCGCTGCCAACCGGCGTGACTTCTTTTTCCTGGAGAACGCGCAGCAGCTTCACCTGCAGCGACGGCGTCATCTCGCCCACTTCGTCGAGAAAGATCGTGCCGCCAGCAGCCGCCTGGAACTTGCCCTGGCGCGTGGCGATGGCGCCGGTGAAGGCGCCCTTTGTGTGCCCGAAGAGCTCGCTCTCCAGCAGGTCTTCGGGCACGGCCGCGCAGTTGACCGTCACCATGGGAACGTCGCGGCGACTCGAATGCAGGTGCAGCGCGCGGGCGACGAGTTCCTTGCCCGTGCCGCTCTCACCGGTGATCAGCACCGTTGAGTCGGTGTCGGCCACGCGGTCGATGAGCCGGAACACGTGCTGCATTTTGTCGGAGTTTCCGATGAAGTTTTCCGATCCGTACTTGCGCTCGAGCTGGCGACGCAACTCGACGTTTTCGGTCTTGAGCTTGCGGTGCTCGGCGGCGCGCTCGACGAGGTTCAGAACGTCCTCGATCTTGAACGGCTTGGTCAGGTAGTGGAACGCGCCGGCCTTCATGGCGTCCACGGCGCTCTCGACCGTGCCGTAACCCGTCATCAAAATGACTTCTGTATCGGGCGAGAGCTGCTTGCACTGGGCCAGCAGTTCCAGGCCGTCCATGTCCGGCAACTTGATATCGAGCAGCACAACGCTGGGCCTGTTGTCCTCCAGGTGCCCCAGAAACTCGGCGCCCGTTGCCGCGGCGAAGGTCTCATAGCCCTCGTCGCGAAGCATGCGTTCTGTGGAAATACGGATGGTGGGCTCGTCGTCGACAACGGCGACGCTCACCGCGGTGTTCTCGGTCGGGGTCATACTCTTCTTCCCATTACCCGGCCCTTCGCCGGGATTCGGATGAGCTCAAACCAGGCAGGCCCTCCGGAAGGGTTCGCCGCTCCCCAGCGGCGCGCCCAAGCCCTGCGCAAAGTGGTCATTCTCAATCCGAATGAACGGACAGTAGCACCGTCAAAAGACTGACTCAATGAAAATCTCGCCCCGCCCCGGCCCCTGCCGGATCTCCGAAATGACGCGGATTTGCGCATTTCTCGGCTTGGGTGTAGAAGTGAGCGGATAGACCTGCGGGATTGCTAGGGAATTTCAAAGCATGCTGGGTTGGATTTCAGGGCTCTTTTCAAACGATCTGGCCATCGATCTGGGGACGGCCAACACTCTTGTTTACGTCAAGGGTCAGGGAATCGTGCTGAACGAACCCAGCGTTGTGGCCGTGCAGCAGGGTCCTCGCGGCGAGAAAAAGATTCTCGCCGTCGGCAGGGAAGCCAAGCTCATGCTCGGCCGCACCCCCGGCAGCATCCAGACCATCCGTCCGATGAAGGACGGCGTCATCGCCGACTTCGACGTGACCGAGGCCATGCTTCGCTACTTCATCCGCAAGGCCCACAACCGCACAACTCTGGTTCGTCCGCGCATCATGATCTGCGTTCCCTTCGGCGTGACCGAGGTGGAAAAGCGCGCGGTGCGCGAATCGGCCGAGCAGGCCGGTGCGCGCCAGGTCTATCTCATCGAAGAACCCATGGCGGCCGCCATCGGCGCGGGCCTTCCCGTGACCGAGCCCAGCGGCAACATGATCGTCGACATCGGCGGCGGCACGACCGAGGTTGCGGTGATTTCCCTCTCGGGCATCGTGTTCTCGCGCTCGGTGCGCGTGGCCGGCGACAAGATCGACGAAGCGATCCTTCAGTACATCAAGCGCAAGTACAATCTGCTGATTGGCGAGGCGACCGCCGAACTGATCAAGATTCAGCTCGGCAACGCCTACCGCACCGAGGCCCCGCGCGAGATGGAGATCAAGGGCCGCGACCTGCTCGC
>JAGRBM010000222.1 GCA_020434085.1 Chrysiogenia bacterium
GATGTCCCGGATGATGCGGTTGTGGATCCGGTCGTAGGTGGGCGAAAAGGCCATCTGCTGGAGCGGGTTGAAATACTTGTTGAGCAGGATCTCGCGCCGGATGATCTCACCGGCAGCCTTGAAGACGTTGTAGGCGATGCGTTCCTTGTGGAAGAGGGCCTCGGTGAGCACCTGCACGTGGGAGAGCCCGTCGTGGAGCAGGTAGAGGCTCTGGCGCGGGGTGTCCTGGTTGAGGCTCTTCTCGACGAGCATGTCGCGCACGAGGTCGTCGGCCACCTGGGTCTCGACAAAGCGCTGGAAGTGGTGGTCGCCGGGACCGGAGTTTTCGAGGAGCTTTCCGGTGAGCGAGGACAGGCGCTTCAATAACTGGGTCACGATGCCCATTTCGTCGGTGAAATCGCGCTGGATGATCTCCTCGCGGTTCGTAAAGAACAGGTTGTCGAGATTGAAAAAGCGGTCCAGACCGCGCAGCAGCATGTCGATCTCGAAGAGGAGTTCTTCCTTGCCCTCGAGCTCGAGGCTCTTTACCCACGCGTCGCGTGCGTGCTGGGACTCGTCATTGTTGGAAAATTCATCCATGGGCCCGGCCCAGCCTAGTCGATTCCCCACGGGGCGGCACCCATGAGCGGGCCCGCAAAAAGTTGACCGATCCAGCCAGCCTCGGGCCCAGAATGCGCCTCAGGGGTGTTCGTCAGGGAAGAGCGCAAAGGCCCGATCTTTCACATTACTTTACAAACCTGCCGTTCCCAGCCCGGGGGAGGCTGGAGTAATCTGGAGTTGTTCGGATCAAGTGAATGGGCCTCTTCGCTACTTTATGGCTCGCTTGTGTGGCGGAGAGGCCCAGTCCATTTTTCGCGTATCATCACAAAAAACGGCGCCCATCGGGCGCCGTTTTCTTTGTCCGGTATCTCAAGTAGCCATCGCTTACTTGGCGACCTGCCCGCCGTCGATGACGACCGTCTCTCCGGTCATGAAGTCCGAGGCCGGGCTGGCCAGATACACAGCCAACGGCCCCAGCTCCTCGGGCTCTCCCCAGCGACGGAACGGGATACGCTTGACCATGAGCGGCCCGGTGACGGGATCCTTCAAGGCGCTCTCGTTGATCTCCGTGAGGAAATAGCCCGGCGCGATGGCGTTGACATTGATCTGCTGCTTGGCCCACTCGACGGCCAGTGCCTTCGTGAGCTGGATGACGCCGCCCTTGCTCGCGCAGTAGGGCGAGGTGTGGCTCTCGGCGATGAGGCCGTCGATGCTGGCGATGTTGATCAGCTTGCCCGCACCGCGCGCGAGCCACTCGGGAGCGACTTCCTGGGCAAAGTAGAAGTAGGACGCCAGGTTCACATTGAGCATCTGGTTCCATTCATCGAAGCTGATGTCCTGCATGAGCTTGACGATGCCGATGCCCGCGTTGTTGATGAGGATGTCGATCTGCCCCAGGTCCTTGCGGGCCTGCGCGACGCAGTCGGTGATCGCCTGACGGTCGGTCACGTCGCAGGGAATGACAAAGGCCTTGCGTCCGGTCTTCTCGATCTGCGCGGCGGTCTCAGCGAGCGCATCCTTTGCGCGGGCGGTGATCGCCACGTCGGCGCCGGCCTCGGCAAGGGCCACGGCCATGGCGCGCCCCAGCCCGCGGCTCGCGCCGGTGACAAGCGCCTTCCTGCCGTCGAGTCTGAATTTGTCGAGAACGCTCATTGGAAACTCCTGACACGGTTTTCACCTCTCCCCTTGGGAGAGGTCGGCGTAAAGCGCCGGGTGAGGGTTTTGGTACTGCAGCAACGGAACCCTCACCCTGCCCCTCTCC
>JAGRBM010000223.1 GCA_020434085.1 Chrysiogenia bacterium
AAAACCGGCGGGTAGGAGAGTTCACCACAGATGGCCACGGATGAACACAGATGGAGCTGAATGAGATCACCGAAACCGTGATCGGCTGCGCGATGAAAGTCAGCAGCACTCTGGGGACGGGATTTCTGGAAAAGGTTTATGAGAACGCACTTGCCGTCGAAATGAAGAAAGCCGGACTTTCATTCGGACAGCAAGAATCGGTGAGGGTCCGCTATGAGGGCGAGTGCGTTGGGGATTATGTCGCGGATTTTGTAGTGGAAGGCCAGGTATTGCTTGAATTGAAATCGGCAAAGACAATTGATGCCGCTCATCAAGCACAACTGCTGAACTACTTGAGAGCGACGGGAATGAAAGTAGGTCTCTTGCTGAACTTCGGTACGCCACGGATGGGTATCAAGCGCATGATGCTCTGAATCTGTGTTTATCTGTGGCCATCTGTGGTTTCAAATTCTGAATTCTTTACTAGGAGCAAGCGATGTTCAATGACATCAACGACGTGATCAAGAAACTGGCCGAGCAGGACTACATCGCCGATCAGCGCATCGGGACGCTGGTGTACCTGGCGGCGAAGCTCGAAAAGCCCATCCTGGTGGAAGGTCCCGCGGGTGTTGGAAAGACCGACCTGGCCCGCCGCGTGGCGGCCTGCCTGGGGCGCGAGCTTATCCGCCTGCAGTGCTACGAGGGACTCGATGAGTCCAAGGCGCTCTACGAGTGGGAATACTCCAAGCAGCTTCTCTATACCCAGATCCTCAAGGACAAGATCACCGAAGTGGTTGCCGATGCCAAGACCCTCGAAGAGGCGACCGACCGCATCTACAACCAGGACGATGTGTTCTTTTCTGAACGCTTCCTGCTGCCGCGCCCGTTGCTCAAGGCCATCGAGTCGGACGAGCCCACCGTGCTCCTCATCGACGAGATCGACAAAGCCGACAGCGAGTTCGAAGCGTTTTTGCTCGAAGTGCTCAGCGACTTCACCGTCTCCGTGCCGGAGATCGGGACGCTCGAGGCCAAGCACAAGCCCTTCGTGGTGCTCACCTCCAACAACACGCGCGAAATGTCGGACGCCATCAAGCGCCGCTGTCTCCATTTGTACATCGACTTCCCCGACGGCCAGCGCGAGCTGGAAATCGTGCGCATGAAGGTCCCCGGCGTGCAGGACGAGCTGCTCAAGGACCTTGTCGACTTCGTGCAGGAAATTCGCAAGAAGGACCTCAAGAAGATCCCCAGCATTTCGGAGACCCTCGACTGGGCCCGCGCACTCACGCTGCTCAACGCCCAGAGCCTGGGGGACGAGATCGTGCAGGGCACGCTCAACACGATCCTCAAATACGAGGGCGACGTCATCAAGGCCGAGCGCGAGCTGCGCCACTTCCTCGACCGCAAACGCGCCGAAGCCGCCAACCCCGCCGAGGTGAAGGACGAGAAGAAAGAGTTTTTGAACTAGAGAAGAAGAAAATAACCGCAGATGAACGCGGATAAACGCAGATCAAGGCAGATGAAATGGAACCGATAGAGTGGATGGGAGCTTCGAGGCGAGATTGGTCTGTTGGGTTTTCTACCCCTCCTGCGTCCTTTTCTTATCCGTGTTTATCTGCGTTCATCCGCGGTCAATATTCTTTATCCGTGGTTTCAAATTCCGAAAGGCTTTGTCATGGACGATAAGGTCGTCGAATTCGCGGGCATTCTGCGCAAGAACGGCATCCGGGTCTCTTCTTCGGAAGTGATCGATGCCATGCAGATGCTGCGCGAGATTTCCCTGGGTGAGCGTGAGATCGTCAAGGACGCGCTGCGCGGTGCGCTCGTAAAGCGCGCCATCGACATCCGCCCCTACAACGAAATCTTCGATCTCTACTTTTCCGACGCGGGCCAGCTCCTGGGCAATCCCGCCGACGATCTGGCCAACCGCCTGATCAACGGCGGCGCCGAGGGGATGGAAGAGTTCCAGCACATGATGCAGAACGCCATCGAGGAGATGACGGGCGAGCTCTCGGAACTGACCGAGGCCCTCATGCGTGGCGATCGCGGAAAGATCGACCAGCTCCTCCACGACGCCGCCGAGAAGGCGGAGCTCTCCGAGATCCAGAACGTCCTGCAGGTGGGCCAGTTCGCCAACCGCATCCGGCAGGCGCTCAACCTCGACGGCGTCGAAATCGATCTGCAAAAACTCCAGGACAAGCTGCGCGGCAAGGGCATGCCCGAGGAAGTGATCGAAGAGACCTTCAAACAACTCGAGGGGCGCATCGAAAAACTGCGCGAGGCCATTCGCGAATTCGTGCAGAACCAGCTCGAGCTCGAGCACTACGACGACCTGACCCGCGCGCGCGACGAGCAGATGATGAACCGGCCGCTCTACCAGCTCAGCGCCGACGACGTGCAACGGATGAAGGACACGGTACAGCGGCTCGTGGAGCGCCTGAAAAGCATCATCCAGATCAAGCGCAAGCGGAAGAAGCGCGGCCGCTTCGACGTGAAGAAGACCATGCGCGAGTCGATGCAGTACGGCGGCATCCCCTTTCACCTGAAGTTTCAGGACAAGATCATCGACAAGCCCGACATCGTGGTGCTCTGCGACATCTCGGACTCGGTGCGCAATGTCTCGCGTTTCTTCCTGCAGTTCGTCTACAGCCTGCAGGAGGTCTTCAGCCGCGTGCGCACCTTCGTCTTCGTCTCGGAACTGGGGGAGGCGACGCCCTTCTTCGGCGAGTTCGAGGTCTCCCAGGCCATCGAGAAAACGCTCTGGGGCGACGTCGTGAACACCTTTGCACACTCCAACTACGGCCGCGCCCTCGAAATGTTCCGGCGCGACCACTTTTCCAGCGTGCGCGAGGACAAGACCTACGTCATCGTCATCGGCGACGGTCGCAACAACTACAACGTCGCCAACGAATGGGTGATCCGTGACATCCAGGCCAAGGCCAAGCGGGTCATCTGGCTCAACCCCGAAGCCCGCAGCAGCTGGGGCTACGGCGATTCGGAAATGACGAAGTACCTCGAGTACGTCGATGAAATTCATCACTGCCAGAACCTCAATGACCTCGCCAAGGTGATCGATGAACTCATCAAGGCGGAGTTGTCGTAGTGAGTTGAAACCACAGATGGCCACGGATGAACACGGATCAAGGCAAAGAGCTTTGAACAGGATGCACAGGATGAGCAGGATTTTCCTGTTCTGATCCTGAGTATCCTGTACATCCTGTTGACATCGTCCCTGAAAATCTGTGTTTATCCGTGTTCATCTGTGGTTCCAATGTTTCCTGGCTTGAAGTGAAGCAATGACACAAACACTCGAAATACGCGCCGGCAAGCGCGCGCGGGAGGTGATCTGCGAGCGGGGGCTGAGTGCTTCCGACGTGCGGGTGATCGCCGGCGCGGCGGGCGGTCCCAAGTGGCTGGCCCTTGCCGAACTCGACCGCTTTCTCTTCGGCACCTGGCTTGGTGACGCCGATCAGCCCGTTCATCTGATCGGCGCGTCGGCCGGGGCCTGGCGCTTTGCCGCGCTGGCCACGCGCGATTGCGTGGGTGCCAGCCACGCGCTGCAGGACGCCTACATCCACCAGCGCTACGCCCGCAGGCCCGGCCCCTTTGAGGTCTCGAAGGTCGCCATGGGAATCCTGGGCGCCTACATCAACGAGCAAACCACCGCGGAGATCCTGCAGAGCCGCTACCATTTGTGCGCGGTTGCCGTACGCGCGCGCCACCTGCTGGCCAGCACGAACCGGCAGGCCCTGACCGCGGGCTCTGGCGCGGCGGCCCTGGCCAATGCACTCTCGCGCCGGACACTGCCTGCTTTTTTCGAGAGCGTGCTCTTTCACGCGCCCCTGAGCGAGCCGCCGCTTGGAGAGGAAGCGGGCCTTGCGCGCGAGCGCGTGCCGCTCACGAATCGGAACCTGCGCCTGGCCGTGCTGGCATCGGGCTCGATCCCCATGGTGATGAGCGGGGTGGGGGCCATCCCCGACGCGCCGCCGGGGGTTTACTACGACGGCGGGATCGTGGACTACCACCTGGCGCTTCCCTACGAGGTGGGCGAGGGGCAGCTCGTGCTCTATCCGCACTTTGCGCGCAAGGTGGTGCCGGGCTGGTTCGACAAGATGCTTCCGTGGAGAAAAGCGCGCTCCGGGTTTCTCGACGACGTCGTGCTGCTGAGCCCCAGCGCGGAGTTCGAGCAAAGCCTTCCGCTAAGGCGCATCCCCGACCGCAAGGACTTCTACCGCTTCGAGGGCAGGGACGATGAGAGAATCGATGCCTGGACCCAGACCGCGCAGGCCTGCCACGTGCTGGCCGAGCAGTTCGAGGAACTGGCGGGTTCGCCAAAGAAGCTCAAAGAAATCGTGAAGCCGCTCTGAAGGCAAAGCAGGGAACGAGCCCGTTCGCCTGCAGGAGATCCCCTCTGCAATGCCTCTTCCGGATCATCGCCGCCAGGGCTGGCGATAGTTCAAGCCGCCAGCAGGCTATTCACGGCTTTCAGGCTGTTCCGATCCTTTGACAGCTCTTTCTTCGCAAACGCTTCGATGGCTTTTTCATGGGCAAAGACATAAGCGAAAAAGTCTCGATGGGTCTCTTCCGAATTCTGCATGAGTCGTTGAAATATCACCTGAAACTTCGCCGTGGCATCGACCAGGGTCTTCATTGACAGGCGCCAGGGCAAAATCGCCAACCCAGCACCCGCACCGTAACCCATCAGGCGCCAACCGGCAGGCTCGACAACGGCCTGATTCGTTTCGCGCATGTAATCCAGGTAGCGCTGCAGGGTCTGTTCTTCCAGCGCTGCGAGAGTCAACCACTTCTCCTTCCGCTCAGTATCCCTGGTGAACCTGGCGGCTGTCTCAAATGACGCGAGACCAAAAACTTCAGACTCATGAATATGTTGCAGGTCTCTTTTGAATTGGGGATAGCTCATCATTCTCTTCCTGTTCGATTTTCTGACTTGGATTGCGACGATATTGGTCTTCGATGTCGTCCAACGCCCGCTCCAGTGCAGCATCGCACGCTTCTGCATCCTCCATGAAAAGCATGTGCCCGACATTGCGGAAAACGGCGGTCCGGGCATGTTGAATGTTGCCGGCCAGCAGCAGCGACTGCTCCGGAGGCACTATAGGATCATGGGTTCCTGCAAAAAGATAGCATGGCAGGGTGATCTCATGGAGCTGATCTGCAATGTCCACTTTGCCAATGCCATTGAACAAGGGAAACAGCGCGTCGGGATCCTGCGCGCGAGTATTGGGCTGAATGTTTTCAATCATGCGCCGGCTGCGCGGGCTCAGGCGATAAGCCCTGCGGTCATGGGCCAGGAGGCTGGCAAACGTGCGCCCGATGAAGTCACTTTTTTGGGCCAGCATGATGTTCAGCGCGAACAGGCTCCTGGTCCACGCGCCAAGCCCTGCCAGTTTCACCAGCATTCCTTCAACGCCGCCCCAGCGCCCACTGTGGAAGCCCGCGATGCTGACGATCCCGACCACATTCGGCGCCTGGTGGATCGCCAGACTCAGCGCGCAGAAACCGCCCGTGGAATGTCCGATGACAATCGCTTTTCTCTCGCCCAGCAGCGCCTTCAACGCACCGTTCATCACACGAAAGAACCACTGATCATTGACCTGATCAGGCGCGAAGTCCGGCGGCACAACCGAAGGGTGGTGAGCGGGCAGGCTCAGGGAGTACCAGGATCTGTTTTCCCTGAAGCCGGGCGGGACACAATCGAGCCAGAAATTTACGGACGCCAGCACGCCATGGATGAACACGATGCTCGGCTCTTCCTTGCCGGCCAGATGCTCATTGATCGCCAGATAGGCCAGGCGATGTCCTTCCGACTCTACAAATCCCTCTCTTACTTTCATGTCCCTGTCCCGATCGCCAGGCCGTATTTTGCCCGCCAATCGCAAACCATGACGGTTGACAGGCGGACCCCGGCAATCGGTGCCAGCCTAGCAAGCGGGCTCCCCGGCGTATTGAACGAAAGAGCTATTTTTGCGTGAAATGCTCCCAGGCCCTCTGGGCATCGAGATAGGTCAGACCGAAGGACTCGGAGAATTCCCGGCTCATGTGTGCCAGATCGCTGAAGCCGGCCGCCATGGCGGCCTCCATGGGGCCTTTCCCGTCCAGCAGCGCATCCATCGCGACCCTGAGCTTGAGCCACTTTTTGTAGCTTCTCAAGGGAACCCCCGTTCGTTCGACGAACCAATGCGAGAAGCGGGTTGGAGACAGGTTGATGAGCTCTGCCAGGTAATCGCGATCGACATCCCCGGCTTCACTGAGTCGGGCCTGAATCTCCTGTATGACGAGTTTGAAGCGTTCATCCGAAGAGGAAGCAGGGGCCGGGAGGCCCACTGAGAGTGAATTCACCAGAGCCCCGAGCTCCGTATCGGCTGTGATGGAAGCCAGCTCGTGGGGAAGCTCCTCGCGGGAAAGTGCAACGAGGCCGCCCGGGGCTTCCTTGTTCAATGTCTTGTAAATGGAATCGGACAAGGGATCGAAATAGATGGAGCAGACGAAACCGGAGAGCAGGCGATGCTGCGTTTTTGAAGCAATGTAAATAGCGTCCGAGCGCGACACGCCCGAAGACGTTTCAAATTCCACCACCCCGTCCAATGCAATCGTGATCTGAGAGGCCCAATGACTGTGTGCCTTGTTGGCGCCTACATGTCCCCGAAAAATCGCGACATGATCCGAAAAGGCAATGTCCACTCTCCAATCCTTGAGCATGAGCTTGCCTCGCTATGGACAGAGGTCGGCCAAACTCTCAGTCGGTCTGGATGCAGAGCAGTTTGTACGCATTCGAACATGCACCCGACCCGAAATTCGTCCAATTGGTGCCCGATTGATCCGCCTGGCCGGGACGGCCCTGGTTGGATGTGCTGTTCCAGTCCGTGCAGGTAAAACCCGAATCGATCGCACCGGAATCGTTAGTGCCGGTCCAATAGAGGTCTGTGCCGGCGCTCGAACCGTCCTCGTAGTTGGCAACTGAGGCGGCCAGTGATCCGCTGCTGTAGCGCGCGATTCCCTCGGCGACGAGGGTTGTATCGAGTGTGCCGCCCATGCCCACACGGTACCAGCGCCCGGCATCGC
>JAGRBM010000224.1 GCA_020434085.1 Chrysiogenia bacterium
CCGCCGGCATGGCCGCCGAGGGCATGCATCCCATCGTGGCGATCTACTCGACCTTCCTCCAGCGCGGCTATGACCAGGTGGTCCACGACGTGTGCCTGCAGAAGCTGCCCGTCGTTTTCGCAATGGACCGCGCGGGACTTGTGGGCGCCGACGGCGCCACGCACATGGGCCTCTACGACATCTCCTATATGCGCTCGCTGCCCAATATGGTGGTCATGGCGCCCAGGGACGAGAACGAGCTTCGCCACATGCTCAAGACGGCCGTCTACTGCGGCCTGCCGGCGGCCGTTCGCTACCCGCGCGGCAATGGCCAGGGTGTGGAAATCGAACCCATGCGCGAGCTGCCGCTCGGCAAGGGCGAGCTGCTCGAAGAAGGCGGCGACATCGCAATCATTGCCTACGGCACGCCCGTGAACTTTGCGATGGAAGCGGCCAAACAGCTCAAGGACCGCGGCATCCATGCCAGCGTGGTCAACGCCCGCTATGTCAAGCCGATGGATCGCGACCTCATTCGCGGCGTCATCGCCAACGTCGGCAAGGTCATCACCGTCGAGGACGGCGCCCTGATGGGCGGCTTCGGCTATGCCGTGCTGGAAATGCTTCAGGAAACCGGCGACCTGGCGCACGTGAAGGCCTTCCGCCGCCTGGGCGTTCCCGACGAGGTCGTCGAGCACGGCGCCCAGCCCGAGCAGTGGAACTATGTCGGTATTGACGCCAACGGCATCTACAACGCCGCGCTCGAAATGCTCGGCGCCGAAGAAGCGGGCGTCCGCCACGCGGCGCAGGGCTCGCGCAGCTAGTCTTTAAAGCGATTCTTCAAACGGGGCGGCCGATTCGGTCGCCCCGTTTTCGTTGATGCGTTCCTCGGCGGCCTGGGCGGCCTGCGATTTGGCGCGCTGATTTCGGTAGAACAGCACCACCCCGAGAATGATGAGCCCCTGCCCCACGATCATCAGGGGGACGGCGAAGGGGATGTTGAAGAAGCTCTTGTAGCCCTGGACAACGGCCTCGGAGAACAGGACGTAGAAGACCGTCGAGGGCCCGAAGCCCAGCAGGATGCCGAAGAAGAACGGCGCAAAGCGCATGCTGGTGAGCCCTGCGCCCCAATGCGGCGAGCTCATGGGGGAGAACGGAATCGCGCGCAGCGCGAACATGGCCATGAAGGCGTTGCGGGAGATGCGCTCTTCCCACTTGTGCCAGTTGTTGGGAATGCGTGCCTGCACGAAATCGCGGGCGACGTACCTTGCGATGAGAAACGCGCCGCCCGCGCCCAGCGCGCCGCCCAGCGAGGTGAGCAGCACGGTGTTCATGGCGCCAAAGACCGTTGTGGCCGCCAGGATGATGATCGCCCGCGGGAAGGTCGAAGCCGCACAGACGGCCACGAAGCCCACATAGAAATAGGGAAGTCGCGGCGCCAGATAGGGATCGTTGGCCCAGCGGTCGAAGAATGCGCCAAGGGTCTGCGGCGTGGGCAGCCCCAGCCCGCGCGCCAGGTAGGCAAGCAACGCAATGGCCGCCAGCGCGAGTACGATCGCGGCTCGGCGCATGACTTTGCGCTCGGCCTTGTGCTCGATCACAGGCGCAGATTCCGCAGATTGGCTCAAAACATCCGACTCCCGCCCGGCTCCGGCCCTCACCGGAGGTGGCAATCGCACAGGGGTCTATATAGCCGGGCACAAGCCCTTGCCGCAAAGATGAAAGAAAACGGCTCGTCTATTTGAGCCGGTTTTTTAGCATTTGAGAGAAATCGTAATCCGGGTCGTCGAGGACACGCTTCCCTATCTGAGAGACGCTTGAGGTAAGGCTCGCCTGCTTCTCGGGATTCATGTACGCAAAATTTGCCCAACCAAATTCAAGCCGGCGGAAAAGCGTCCGTTGATCGTCTTTTGCAAATTTTGAAAGTTCCCGATCGAATGCCGTGGGCACTGACGCGTAGATCATCGCCAGCGCCAGGTCTTCCTGCTCCCACGCACTTTCCCGTCTACTCAGGGCGACGTCCATATATTGGTGGATCAAGTCGGTCCGGCCACTGGCTTCGATGAGCCAGACACATGAAAACAAATTACCGGGGTTGCCGGGGCCATCACCGATCGTTTCATCCTTGCAGGGAGAGAGTCCCTCCCACACCTCAGCGAATGCTTGTCCTGCTCGAATGAGCAATTCACTGCAAAATTTTTCATGCCCCTTGGGACAGTTCGCGGTAGTGTTTTCATGTATCTGCCATAGATCATCCGGGCTCACAGTTGCATCGATGTGACCCCATACGAAGACGTCAAAATCTTTGTGCGTCCTTTGCAGTTCTAGGAAATCGCTTACATGCTGCCAATCTTTTGCAAACAACTGGACTGCGGTGTCGGACGCCCCTTCGCCCATCCAGCCGTCGTCGCAATGATACAGAGCAATGTCACGATAGATTGAGTAAAAGGCGCCCCAGTTATTTTCGTTGGAATTACTGATACGACGCGTCAGCGCCCCGAAATCATCGGCAAGTTGTTTTTGGATCTCAATCAAACAAACCGGAGCTTCTTGGGCGTCAACCCTGCCAGCGTGGATACTGGCAAGCAACGCGCTCAACACAAGTATGGCAAGAAATCGCACTCCATCATTGTATCTTGCTGTAACAAGATCTCCCAAAGAAAACGCCCCGGCGGGTGCCGGGGCGTCTTTGTCAGTCTCTGAGCGATTTACAGCGGGATATTCCCGTGCTTCTTCCAGGGGTTGGTGTCCTTCTTGTCGCGGAGCATGTCGAAGGCGCTGACCAGGCGTGAGCGCGTCTCGGCCGGATCGATGACCTCGTCGACGTAACCAAGCTCGGCAGCCTTGTAGGGGTTGGCGAACAGGCTCTTGTATTCCTCGATCAGCTCGGCGCGCTTGGCGTCGGGATCGGCCGCTTCCTTGATCTCGCCGCGATGGATGATGCCGACGGCGCCATCGGCGCCCATCACTGCAACCTCTGCAATGGGGTAAGC
>JAGRBM010000225.1 GCA_020434085.1 Chrysiogenia bacterium
GATCCTTCGCTTCGCTCAGGATGACAGGACAGGACCATTCTTCCTGATCTGTGTGCATCCGTGTTCATCTGTGGTTTCAAATCCTTCCCTCTGTGACCTCGGTGCCCTCTGTGGCAAACCCAAATCTGGTTCTCTGCCGAAAAACCAAAGGGCCTCCCAAGCGGGAGGCCCTTTTCGTAGCCCTCAGTGGAAGTTGCTTACTTCTTCTTGCCCTTGGCTTCCTTGGCACCGGTGTCGGCGGCCGCCTCTTCGGGGGCGGCGTCGTCGGTGCCGGTCTTGAGAAGCTGCAGGTGACGGCGCGTGGGCAGGCCGTAGTTCTCAAGAACCTTGGCCTCGATCTCATCGCACATGGCCGGATTTTCCTTGAGGAAGCTCTTGGCGTTCTCGCGGCCCTGACCCACGCGGTCGGCGCCGTAGGAATACCAGGCACCACTCTTCTCGACGATGCCCACTTCCTCGGCCAGGTCGAGCACGTCGCCTTCGTGGGAGATGCCCTCACCATAGAGGATGTCGAACTCCACGTTCTTGAACGGGGGGGAGACCTTGTTCTTGACCACCTTCACGCGGGTGCGGTTGCCCACCACGTTCTCGCCCTGCTTGATCGAACCGATGCGGCGGATGTCCAGGCGCATTGAGGCATAGAACTTGAGCGCGTTGCCGCCCGTGGTGGTCTCGGGGCTGCCGAACATGACACCGATCTTGTGGCGAATCTGGTTGATGAAGAGGATCGAGGTATGCGACTTGTGCACCGCGCCGGTGATCTTGCGCATGGCCTGGCTCATCAGACGGGCCTGGAGGCCGGGCAGCGAGTCGCCCATCTCGCCCTCGATCTCGGCGCGCGGCACCAGGGCGGCGACCGAGTCGATGACCAGCACGTCGACGGCGTTGGAGCGCACGAGCATCTCGGCGATTTCGAGCGCCTGCTCGCCGTGGTCGGGCTGGGAGATCAGGATGTCGTCGGTGCGAACGCCCAGCTTGCGGGCGTAGTTGATGTCGAGTGCGTGCTCGGCGTCGATGAAGGCGGCCACGCCGCCCTGCTTTTGCGCCTGCGCAATGATGGAGAGCGCCAGGGTCGTCTTGCCCGAGGACTCGGGACCGAAGACCTCCGTGACGCGGCCGCGGGGAATGCCGCCGATGCCCAGGGCGATGTCGAGCCCGAGCGATCCGGTGGGAATCGACGCAATGGGCTCGATGGCCTCATCGTCGCCGAGGCGCATGATGGCACCCTTGCCGTACTGCTTTTCAATCTGCTGGACGGTCAGGTCCAGGGCTTTCTTCTTCTCGTCGCGCGCTTCGGCCATGTCTCTTCCTCTTTCACTCCCGGCAGCGCTTCCACCCGGGGCCATGATTCCCCTGCGCCGCCATGCTTCCCTCACTCATCCGGTTTCGGTGGGCCCCTGCTTATGAGGGGCCGCCGGGCGATCCGTCTTCCTCGCGCTGGAGAGCCCGGAGGGGCGTCTCGTGGCGTTTGGTGTGGATCGGTCCCTCTGGCGTCAACCGACTACCGAACAGCGAGTACGTATATACCTCGAAAACGGGAACGAAATCAACGCCTTTTTCCTCCCGCATCGCTTCGTTGAAGGCATCTTCGTAGAGCTGTGTGACATACTGTGACATAGTGCGCGGATTTTTCCGCCACTTCACCCGCGCCAGAGTGAGATGCGGATGCCAGGGTCGCGTCTCGCGCGCAAATCCCAGCGCTTCGAGTCTGTCCGAGAGCGCCGCTTCGAGCGCCATCAACCCCGCACTCTCCTGAAGTTCCGCCCAGAGCACCCGCGGCGCGCGCGGCTTGGGCGCGCCGCCGATTCCCGCAACACGCAGTGCGAAGCCCGCCTGCGCTGCGCCCGTAGCGTCCATTGCAGCGGCAACTTGCTTCGCTTGTTTCTCCGTAATGTCTCCGAGAAAGCGTAGCGTCAGGTGCAGGGTTTCGGGGCGGCTCCAGACAGGCCGCCCCTCCCGGCCGAGCTCTTTTTCCAGCCCGCCCTTCACGAGATATTCCTGCACACGCACAAGAAAGGCCCGCGCAGCGGGCGGCAGCTCCACCGCGATGAAGGCGCGAAAGGTGGGCTCTGGCGGGCTCTCGCTCATGACTGGCAAGTGTAGCGTCCATGGCCGGCCTGTGTTGCGGGATCGGTGCCAAAGCGAGAGTAAGATTCCTAACCCACCGGGATCGCGAATAAATTCGCCCCAGCATCGGTCTACGTATCGGGTATGCTGCGCTCTTCGCGTCCGAGACTCGCATCGATCCATGCGGATTTCGGACCCGCTGAGC
>JAGRBM010000226.1 GCA_020434085.1 Chrysiogenia bacterium
CAACACTTTTCAAACAAATGTACGACACAAGACCACGAGCCACACGCTTTGGTCCCTTCCGTGGCCCATAAAACCGGCAAGCTGGAAGTGTGTGGGCGCGCAACCCCGCACACTCACCGGAGAGTGCCACGGAATGCATTTTCGGGGGGGAAAAGTGGCGGAGCGGACGGGACTCGAAATCGGGCACTACCAGGGCCCTTGAGCGCCCCTGAGAGGCACTGAGCCCCCTTCTCAGCTCCGAAGTTCAAGAAGGAACTAGCGGCTGTCAGAACGCTTTCTGGCCGTTCAGAGCCCCCACCAGTGCAGGGACTTGCCCGATTCCCGGTTCACGTGCCCACCACTGAAGCCCCAGCAATTTTCGCGCTTGAGGCGGCGTTCTTTCGCTCAATTTGTGAAGATTCAGGGTCTTGCCGATCCGAAAAGATCCGACTTGCCCAAAGTGGATGTACTCTTCAAGTTCAGCAGGAAGGATTGCGAAAACTGCGCACTGGACCGTGCAAGTGGCCCGGCGCCAGGCTCATCAATGAGCTGGCGAATCATCGCGGCATTGCGACCCGAAGAGTGCGTATTGGCAAACTCTACTTTTTCGAGGATGAGGAGACCGTTCTCGCCACGCCGTGAGAGCGCCCACGCCGTTGCGACTCCGGCAGGGCCGCCACCGATGACTGCGATGCGGGCGCGCTGCATGGATCCCTTATTTTTCAGTCTGGTGCGAAAGCCCGACACTGCAGCTTTGAGCCATACGCGAGAACAACAAAACACCTTCGCGAGAGCATTGCTCTTCGCAGTTACACGCTATCAAGGCCCGATAGCCCAGCCGTATGAGATTTCTCATACGCTTGGCGAAGAGCTCGGTCGGCATGAGAATTCTCATATAACACCGTTTTAATTCTTCGATAAGCTTCGCGGCAGCATCGGATTCCCCGCGCCGGGCGGGTCAGTCAACGGTCGAACGCACAACAAGCTCCGGCTTCGGCGATCGATCCTTACGAGCAGAGTGAGGCGCACGCATGAAGATCCTTTTCTCCACCACCCTCGGTCCCTATCGAGAGCAGTATTTCAACACCTCCCCCACTGATGTTTTCAATCAGCGCTTTTCCCGGGGTGACGGGATTTTCAGCATGCAGGGGCACCTGCACATGCAGGGGCTCCATGTCATTGCGCAGAACATCTCCACGCCCTCGATCGTGCTCGAGTATCCGCGGCGGGAGGACTTCATCGCCGAGATCAAGAAGGGCTACGACTACGTAGGGATCAGTTCCTTCCACAATCAGGTACCCAGCGTGATCGAGATGTGCGAACTCACGCGCAAGTACGCGCCAGGCAGCAAGATCGTGCTGGGCGGGTACGGCGCGGTGGGAATCGAATCGTGTCTGCCGATTGAGGAACGCAACCGCCTCTGTGACTATATCTGCCACGAAGAGGGGGCGCGCTACATGCGCAAGCTGCTCGGTGAGGACCCGTCTGCCCCCATGCAACAGTCCCACCTGCCCCGCTGGGCGCTGAGCATGCCGATGCTCTCGGGCAATTTTGCCGCCGAGCTGGTCCCCGTTGTGGTGGGAAGCCTCGGCTGCATCAATGGTTGCGACTTCTGCGGCACGACCGAAATGTTCAAGCAGCGACGCGTGGAAATGCTCTCACCAGAGCAGGTCTACGCCGAGTTCCGCAGGGCGTGGGAAGAGAACCCCATGACCCCGAACCTGACCCTCCTCGAGGAAGACTCCTATATGAACAAGGAGTACATCAGCGAGGTCGGGCGCCTGCTGCGCGAGGACAAGGACTTCGGCCTGGCGCACTACAACTTCTACTGCCTCTCGAGCAACAAGGCATTCTCGCAGTGGAAGGATTTCGACGACATCATGCTGACCGGCATCTCCAATGTCTTCATCGGCGTGGAATCGAAGTTCGCCCAGGACGAGGGTTACAACAAGCGCAAGGGTCGCACCATCGACGAAACCTTCCGCGATCTGCACCGCCGCGGCATTGCCACCACCGGCGCGTGGATGGCGGGTTTCGACTTCCAGACACCCGAGAACATCGAAGAGGACCTGGCCTATTTTGTCTCGCTGCAGCCGACCATGCAGCAGCTCACGCGCCTGTGCCCCTTCCCGGCCACCAAGATGTGGCTCGACATGAAGGATCAGGGCCGCATTCGTGAAGACGTGCAATGGGAAGAGATCAGCTTCTTCGGCGGCGGCGGCGTGCCGGCAAAGAACTTCACTGAAGAACAGATGATGAGCATCATCGACAATGGTTACAAGCGTCTCTACGAGACCTGGGGTCCGACAATGGCGCGCCAGCTCGACGTTGCACTCAAGGGTTACGAGCACTGCACCACCGTCAACAAGAATCAGTATTACCGCGACCGTGCCAAGTTCCATGCGCGCATGGCGAAGACAACATTCCCGCTGATGAAGGCCATGGAGATCTATGCGCCCAACAATATTGTGCGCAAGCGAATGAAGGACCTTCAGCACAACTATTCGCGACTGATCGGAGAACCCACCAAGGCGCAGAAGGCAATGAGCCAGGCCATCGTGGGTGCCGCGGGCTTCAAGCGCTTCATCGAGACCTTCTATCCCCACGAGAACAACATCCGCGAAGAACCCTTCTCGAAGTACATCTACCACAAGAAGAACAAACCCGGTGAGCCTCCCTACAAGCGCGTGATCGCGGGCGAGTCGGCGGTCAACAATGGACTGCGCAAGGTGCAGAGCTCGCTGACAGGGATGATGTGGTCTGCCTCGGGACTGACCCAGCTCGCCGAGAAGATCACCCCCTTCCGCAATACCGGACAGAGCATCGCGCCCCAGGACATCGTGGGTCGCTGAGGAAACGGGCGGGGCCGCCGCGCCCAGAGGTGGATAATTGGAGAGACTGGGCTTCATAGCGAACTGACTGGTCGGCCAGTCAGATACGAGGGACCCCGATGAGCTGGAACGTCAAGAATCGCTGGAATGACTCCGAAGCGAGCAAACTGGGCTCGACACTCGACGAAATTGTTTACGCCTCCCGCCTGCTGGGAGCCGATCCATCGCTCGTCCTTCACGGCGGCGGCAACACCTCGGCCAAGGGGAAGGTCTGCAACCTGCTGGGCGAAGCGCAGGACGTCCTCTTCATCAAGGGTTCGGGATGGGACCTGGCGACGATCGAGGGGCCGGGATTTCCGGCAACTGATCTCACACACCTTCGGAAGCTGCGTCGTCTGGAGCGCCTCTCTGACGAGGACATGGTCAATGAGCTGCGCACGCACCTGCTCGATGCCAGCTCCCCCACTCCTTCGGTGGAAGCGCTCCTGCACGCTTTCATCCCACACCCTTTCATCCTGCACACCCATGCCGACGCTATCGTCGCGCTCAACAACCAGCCGGGATCGGCGCAACGCCTTGCCGATCTCTATGGCAATCGAGTCGCGTTCGTTCCCTACATCATGCCGGGCTTTGCATTGGCCAAGAAAGCCGCCGAGGTCTACGAAGCGAACCCCGACGTCGAAGGCCTGATCCTGTTGCAGCACGGGATTTTCAGTTTTGGCGAAACCGCCAAACAGGCATACGACCGCATGATCGATCTGGTGTCCGTAGCGGCGAGAGAAATTGATGCGGCTGCAAACGTCAGCATTGCGCCCGTGGTCGGTGCTGCTTCACGTGACCTGTCCGCCGCGCGACTCAATCTCATCCGCCAGGCCTATGCCCGCCGTGGCTTCAATGCGGTTCTTCAGCTGGAAAACGAGGAAGAGACCCTCACGCTGCTTGCAAACGAGAAACTGCGCGATGCACTGGTGCGAGGCCCACTTACCCCGGATCATGTCATTCGCACCAAGCGCCTTCCTCTCCTGCTTTCTGAGAATATTTCCTCCGTGAACGATGCAGAGTTCGAGATGCAGTTGAGCATTGCACTCGACAACTACGCCGCCGACTACGAGAACTACTTCCGCCAGCACTCTCAACTGCGCAACGGCTTGACCATCCTCGACCCCCTCCCCCGCGTCATTCTCGTGCCGGGCATGGGCGTGGTTTCGGTCGGTAAAAGCTGCAAGGCGGCTTCGATTGTTGCCGACATCTACGACCACACGCTGCAGGCTATTGCCGCTGCCGAAGCGATGCATGGCTACAAGGCGCTTCCGGCAAACGACATCTTCGATGTCGAATACTGGTCTCTCGAGCAGGCGAAGCTCGGAAAAGGCAAAGACTCTCCGCCGCTTCAGGGAAAAACCGCCATGGTGACCGGAGCGGCCGGCGGCATCGGGAAAGCCATTGCTGCCGAGCTGTTGCGATGCGGAGCCTCGGTTGCACTGCTTGACCGCAACGAGGAAGCGCTTAGGGATACACTCGAAACACTTCTTCCGGAAAGAGCGAATGGAAACTCGCTGCGCGGTTTTCCCGTCGACGTCACGAGCCCCGATGCGGTCACCCAGGCGTTCCGGGAAACCGTGCTGTGGACCGGCGGCATCGATATCGTCGTGCAAAATGCAGGGCTGTTTCCAGCCTGCCAACTGGTCACTGATATTGATGACGATGAATGGCATCGCTCGCTCTCGGTCAATCTTGATGGTGCACTCCACATTGCCCGCCAAGGGCTCAAGTGGCTCGAACGGAACGTCAACGGCGGCGACATTGTCATCGTCGCCACCAAAAACGTACCAGCACCCGGAAAGAAGGCCGCATCCTACAGCGTCGCAAAAGCCGCCCAGGCGCAGTTGGCACGGATCTGCGCACTCGAAGCCGGAGAGTACGGCATTCGCGTCAACATGCTTCACCCTCACATGGTCTTCGATACCGGACTGTGGACTGAAGAGCTGCTCCGACAACGCGCCGACGCCTACGGCATGAGCGTCGACCAATACAAGCGGAACAACCTGCTTCATACCGAGCTTTGCAGCGCCGACGTTGCGCGCGCCGCACGCGCCTTCGTTGACGGCACTTTTTCAAAAACTACGGGCGCGCAGATCGCCATCGATGGCGGCAGTGATCGCACGCTCTGAGCTCTGCGGAGGATCCCATGCGACTGATTCCCTCGTTCACCGGCAGCAATACACCGGCGCCAAGACTTCCAAAGAAGTTTGTACAAACCAGCTATGGTCGTATTGCCTATCTCGAGCGCGGGAAGGCGGGCACTCCCCCAATCCTTTTCGTCCATGGCATTCCCACTTCCAGCTATCTGTGGCGATCGGTAATCGACGCCCTCTCCGATCGCTTTCACTGCTATGCACCCGATCTCATGGGGCTTGGTGACACCGAGGTCGATGTCCCGAACACGCCCTTCAACATGGGTTCCCAAGCCGAGAACCTGGCTGAGTTCATGAGTGCCCTCGGACACGAGAAATTCGCTCTGGTCTGCCATGACCAGGGCGGCGCCGCCGCACAGGTACTGGTTGCGCGGCACCCCGAGCGAATTACGGCCTTCTGCATCACAAACTGCGTCTGTTACGACAATTGGCCGGTCCCCCTCATCGCAGCCACCCAGAAGATGGCCAAAGTTCCCTTTCTCTCGGACGCGGTTAGCCGCTCCGGTATCGGCCTGAAACTCCAAACGCATCCCAAGCTCTCACAGTTCAGGCGCGGCGTTTACAAGGGCGAGAACCTCACCGACGAGTCAATCGTTGAATATCTGCGTCCGACGCTGACGAAGGACGGATCAGCCCGGTTTCGCGCGTTCCTCCTCGCAGGCGACTCCAAGTACAGCCAGGACGCAGTCGCGGGGCTGCGAAAGTTTAACAAACCCACACACGTCATCTGGGCAACAGATGATCGCTTTCTCTCAGTCGGCTGGGGGGAGCGTCTGATGAACGACATTCCGGGCGCCAAGAGCATGGAGATCGTGCCCTTCTGCGGTCATTTCTGGCAGGAAGAGCGGCCCACCGAGTTTGCGGAAAAAATGGGAACCTTCTTTGAAAAGGTGCTGCTGAAACCTGC
Organism: Chrysiogenia bacterium; assembly: GCA_020434085.1. Lineage (NCBI taxonomy): Bacteria > Pseudomonadati > Chrysiogenota > Chrysiogenia > Chrysiogenia bacterium. Next base: position 5,913 of record JAGRBM010000226.1, read on the forward strand.
CGCGAAGCCTACACCGGCGAGCAAGAAGAACGCGGCGGGGAAAAAACGCCCCGCCGCAAAAAAGAAGCAAGCCAAGGCAACCAGAAAGCGCGCCCGCGCGAGAGCGTAGAGATCAAATGAAGCAGTCACCCACAGCAAAGTCCGTCGCACTTGTCCCCCAGGCCGGAGACACCCCCGAGCTTGAGGGCAGTGCCCTTGAGGGACCGGAGGACTTCGCTGGAGACAAGACAAGGACGCTCATTGCCGGTGCGACTGATCGCTCGATCCAGTTGGTGCCGGTAAAGGCGCCGCATGAATTACCAAGCCTTGAGGATATCGCTGCAGCGTTACTGGGAGTGCCGAAATGAAAAAGATTGCCGGATGCGACCTGGGAAAGGCCAGTGCGAAGTTCGTCATTGCCAATGTTCTGGACGATGGCGCTTTCGTCGTTGAATCCCAGGAACTCATCGTCCACGACGGGCACCCGATTGAGATATTCCTGAAATGGTACGAGACCAACAACATCGCATCCTGCGACGCACTCGGCGCAACCGGTCTTCATGCCGACGAATTAATCGCACCCGTCGTCAGCGGGCTGCCAGAGGACGCCTGCCTTGCCGCTTCGCTGGAGGTGATGCCCGAACTTCAGGGAGCCCTCAATTTTGTCAGCGTCGGCGCGCGCGGCTACTCGGTGCTTACCCGAAACGAACATGGGCATGTCACCTACGTCGAGAACGACAAGTGCTCTTCCGGCACCGGCGAGACGATGGTGAAGATCGCCGGACGCTTCGGACTTTCCATTGAGGAAGCGGACAAGGTCGCCCGCGAAACCGACGGAGAGATCCCCATTACCGCCCGCTGCTCGGTGTTTGCCAAGAGTGAGATGACGCATTTCGGGAATCAGGGGAAACCCGCCAATCAGCTCTTCAAGGGGTATTTCGGATCCGTTGCCCGGTACGTGGCCGCCTTGCTGGGACGGGCCCAGGTGAGGGGCCCCGTCTATGTGATCGGCGGCGTCAGTCGCGTGCAGACCTTTGTTTCCGCACTTGCGGAGCACACGGGCACGCACACCCTGGCTCCCGAGAATGCGATGTTCTTCGAAGCGATTGGAGCGGCCCACATTGCCGCCGTCCAGTGTGCCTCCATTTCTCTTCCACCGCTTCCCAAGGATCCCACGCAAGTCACGAAGCCCCGGGCTACTCGCATTGAAGTGCTGGAACCCGCAAGCAAGTGGTCGGAGCGAGTCACGGTGATGGAGGAGAGAGCCGTCCCCGAATACGAGAAGACACGACCGGCGGTCCTCGGCCTGGATCTGGGATCAACCGGTTCAAAAGCGGTGCTTACCAGCATCGAAACCGGCGAGACGATCCTGGATATCTACGACCGGACAAGAGGCAATCCCGTAGAAGCTGCATCCCGCCTGCTCGCATCCATTATGGAACATGAGGGCATCGACGTGCGCGCCATCGGCGCGACCGGCTCCGGACGCGAGGCCGTGGCCACGGTCCTGCGCGCCGCCTATCCCGAACTTCTCGATCGCATCGTGGTCATCAATGAAATCGTCGCTCACGCCACCGCGGCGATTCACTGTGACGTCGACCAGGGGGAGAACCTCTCCGTCGTGGAGATCGGTGGCCAGGATGCCAAGTTCATTCAGATCGCCGGCGGCCAGATCGTCGAGAGCGACATGAACAAAGCCTGCAGCGCAGGCACGGGTTCTTTCCTCGAAGAACAGGCCGTCTTCTACGGGGTCGACGACATTCGTGAGTTCACGCAGATGGCCATGCAGGCCCAGCGCCCCCCGAATCTGGGACAAATGTGCACCGTGTTCGTTGCGGAAGCGGCGTCCGAAGCCCACAACGAAGGATTTGCAATCGAAGATCTCTTTGCCGGATTCCAGTATTCGGTCATCTACAACTACATCAACCGGGTCATGGGCTCGCGCACATTCGGGCAGCGCATCTTCTTTCAGGGCAAACCAGCCAGTGGCGCCTCGCTGGCATGGACGCTTGCCGCGGTCACCGGGCGCGAGGTGGTCGTCCCGCCCAACCCCGGCGCCATGGGCGCCTGGGGTATCGGCCTCTGCGCGATCAAGGAGCTCGGCCGCGAAGCGCTTCTTCAGAGCAAGACCTTCGACCTGCCGCGCTACCTCGACGCTCAAATCGTCGAGCGCAGCGAATTCCAGTGCCGCGACAAGAAGTGCAATACGCTCTGCCACATCGACAAGACGACGGTCAGCGTCTGCGGCTCCACGCACAACGTGCTCTCGGGAGGCTCGTGCCCCAAGTACGAAGTCGCCACGGCCGGCAGCTACAAACTGCCCAAGCACGCTCCCAGCGCCTTCGACGAAAGACGCGAACTACTGCGCCCCTTTGAGACCGAGCATCCCGGTGACCTCACAGTGGGCATCGCTCATATCGGGGCGATGCAACAGTTTCTCCCCTGGGCTGCGACTTTCTTCAAGGAACTGGGCGTCGGCGTCAAGGTGCTGCAGTCCGACGCCAAATCTCTCTCACGCGGCGAGGAGCGTTGCTACTCATTCGATGCCTGCGCGCCGGTGAAGATCGCCCATGGCGTCTGCGATGCCGAAGGTGTCGACGTTGTATTTCTTCCCAAAGTCCTCGATTTCAGCGATCGCGACGGCGGTGGTGATCGCCGTGGCGGCCGCACATGCCCGATGGAACTGGGCATGGCGGAAATGGTTGAACAGGCCCTGCTCGCCAGAGGGCGCAAGCAGGAGTTTCTCAAGCCGCGCCTGAGTATGCGCGGCGGCTACATGAATCCCACCCTGCTGCGACAGCTCAACTGGATCGCTGATCAACTGGGGCTCGATACCCGCCTGGTATTCAACGCCGCGCGACGCGCCGCCGGAGCGCAGCTTGCCTACGAGCGCGCCCTGGCCGGCATTGGACGCAGGACCCTGGGTTTTGCCAAATCCAACGACATCCCGGCAGTCGTGGTATGCGGATCGCTTCACGTGATCCACGATCGCGCCGTCAATGCCGGAATTCCCGACATTCTTCGCCAGAACGGCGTGCTGCCGATCCCGATGGATTGTTTCCCTATCCCGGAAGAAACCCATGATCTCCCACGCGTGATGTGGGGCGATGCAAACCGCGCGCTGCGGACGGCAGTCGCGGTGCGCGAGCGCGGCGACGCTTTCCCGCTCTACCTGACCAGCTTCGGCTGCGGCCCGGCCTCTTTCAGCGAACAGGTATTTGCGATGCTGATGGATGGATTCCCCCACACCACCCTCGAGAGCGATGGCCACGGCGGTCAAGCCGGGTTCGTCACGCGGGTTCAGGCCTTTCTTCATACGGTTCGTCAGTATGGCGGCAAGCCGATGCCCGTTCCCTCAGAGCGCCTGAAATTGCTCGAGCCGCTTCCCCGTCCGCCGATTACTGAAGAAAAAGATTCCAAGATCGTCATGTTCAGCATGGGAGATCGCCTGACCCGCAACCTGGCAGCGGTCTATCGCTCCTTTGGTTATGACGCCGTTGCTGCCGGTCCCAACGACGCAACGGCACTCAAGGCCGGGCGGAAGGACTGCTCGGGCAAGGAGTGCATCGCCTACCAGTTCATCTGGGGCTCATTCCGGAAGCATCTCGAAGAGAATCCCCCTGAAAAGCGCACGGTGCTCGTTGAAGTTCAGGGCAACGGCGCCTGCCGAAATTGCATGTTCTCGGTGACCGACCAGATGTCCATCAACAGGATGGGGCTCTCCGACAAGGTGGCACTGCGTCACCTGGGCGCGGAAAAAGATTTCCCGGCAATCTATGCGACCAAGTTCCTTGCGGCCTCGCTGCTCTGGGACATCCTCAATCAGCTCGCGGCTTACCACCGCCCGATGGAATCGCGTCAGGGGCAGGTCGACGAGCTCTATACGCATTATTGCGACGCGCTCGAGCGAAACATCGCCCGCCGAATCGCAACAGGCCCCAAGATGCTGTTCGAGCAGCAACGCTCCATGCGCGAGCTTCGCTCCATCATGCGGCAGGCATCGGAAGATTTTGCAGAGATTGCGAGCCGGTGCGATGACACCAGCGCAATGCGAACGATTCTTCTTTCCGGCGACATTTACGTGCGCCTGGATGAGTACAGCAGCGACAACCTGATCCGGAAGCTCAACGAACGGGGGCTCCGTGTCGTGGTAGAGCCACTGCAGGTTCTCGCAGAGTATCTGGTCAACGAGCGGACCACCGAACTGGCTGGCCTTCCAACCGGCCTCCTCCAGAACGCAGTCACGCGCGCCGGAATGAAGCGGATGCGCGATGAGTTCTACGGCCTCGTGCAGGAGAAACACGCCTGGCTCCCGATGCCCGAGGTTGAAGAGATGATGGAGAAGTCCGCTGCGCTGATTGACCGATATCCCCGCGGCGAGGCCCCCATCACCGTCGGCAGCGTGCTGCACGCCTGGGACAACCCGGTATTCGATGGAATCGTGCTGGCGAGCCCCTGGGGATGCGGCCCGGCACTGATCAGCGAGGCCATTCTCAAGCACCAGCGCCAGATCCCCATGCTCTTTGTCTACAACGATGGCTCACCCATCGATGAGCGCCGCCTGAATAGTTTCGCATTCCGTTTGCGGCGGGAAATGCCCCGCAATCAGGCCCGTGTAGGGCCATTCGCTGAAACGACCCAGGGGGCGAAAAGTGCGTCATACAATGTATGACATAAAGCATATAGCCCGGATCTGCTCTCCAAATAGCCTGTAGAGCAGCAATGGCGCGCAAGGCGCGCGGAGGCCAGCAACCATGCGAGACGTCTACATCATCGGGGTCGGCATGCTCCGGTTCGGCAAATTCCCCAATCGCTCGATCAAAGATCTGTCGGCCCAGGCCCTCAATGCCGCGCTCAACGACGCGGAACTCGCGGCTGAAGACATCGAGGCCCTCTGGTTTGCCAACAGCGGCTGGGGCATGAACGGCGGCCAGGACTCCATCCGCGGCCAGGTTGCCCTGCGTCCCATCGGTGTTGAGTCGATTCCCATCATCAATGTCGAAAACGCCTGTGCCGGAGGATCAACCGCGCTCAATGGCGCCTGGCTCGGCGTGGCAAGCGGTGCCTTCGAGGTCGGCGTGGCCCTTGGCGCGGAAAAGGTCTTCCAGCCCGACAAGCTCAAGATGTTTGCGGGATTCCTAGGCGCCCTCGACGTGGAGAATCTTCCGGAGCTTCTCAAGCAGGCCGAAGAAATTTCAAAGACTGCTGCACCGATTCCCGAGCGGCCGCGCTCCAACGGAAAGCACAAAAGCCCCGCGGAGCGCCTCAAAGGAATCGGCGAGAAACTCGAAGAACTCCCGACCCTTATCCGCGACGTCATTGTGATCGCCGATCGCTACAACCTCGACCTGAGCGGAATGGTCAAGGAAAACCTGGGCAAGCGCCTAAAGAACGGCAAAGGCGGAAACGGCGCAAGCGGTGGTGGACTTCAGCACAGCCCCTTCATGGACGTCTACTCCGTTGCAGCACGCCGGCACATGCAGAAATACGGCAGCACCCAGCAGCAGCTCGCGCTCATCGCCGCCAAGAATCATCACCACAGTTCTCTGAATCCCCTGGCGCAGATCCAGAAAGACATGACGCCCGAGCAGGTGCTCGCCGATAGACTTATCTCCTACCCCCTCACTCGCCCCATGTGCGCCCCTGTTGGCGATGGTGCGGCGGCGGCGGTTGTCTGCTCGGGCGCTTTTTTGCGAAAGCACGGCAAGAAACGCGCAGTGAAAATCCTGGCCTCCGTGATTGCTTCGGGACGCACCCGCAGCGAAGACGAAGCCGATATCGGCGAGCGTGCCAGCAAAATCGCCTACAACAAAGCGGGCATCGGCGCCAACGACGTTTCTCTGGCGGAAGTCCACGACGCAACTGCCTACGGAGAACTTCATCAGAGCGAGGCCCTTGGTTTCTGCGAACACGGCATGGGCGGCGTTCTTGCGGAGTCAGGCGCCACGCGCATCGGCGGGCGCATTCCGCTGAATACCAGTGGCGGGCTTGAGTCCCGTGGGCACCCCATCGGCGCTTCGGGCCTCGCACAGATCTGCGAAGTGGTGACCCAGCTCCGCGGCGAAGCCGGCGCACGTCAGGTCGAGGGCGCGCGAATCGGGCTCACCCAGAACGGCGGCGGCGCCCTCGGCGTTGAAGAGGCGGCAATGGGAATTCACCTCCTCGAAGCCCCGAGCGCATAGGAAGAGACCATGACCCAGGCAAATACCCGCGAACAACTAAGGCAGATCGAGGGCAAGCTCTTTGCCGGCCGCCTTGTCTCGAGGGCGATCTTCAGAACTCTTCGAGACGAGATCCGGTCGGGCACGCTGCTGGAAACAATTCAGGAGAGCCGAAAACACAAGACCCTGGCATTCCCGTATGAGCCGACCTACGCCGAGCTGCTCGAAACCCGGGCACGTGAAAACCCCTCGCGCCCCTTCCTTCGTTTCGAGAATCAACGGATCGATCTCCTGGACTTCAATCGATCCGCCAACGCCGTTGCCAAAGGCCTTCGGTCCCTTGGCGCTCAACCGGGCGACGTGTGCGCCATCATGAGCGGCAACTGCCCGGAGTTTCTCTACAGCTTCTTTGCCACGCAGAAGCTTGGGATGGGTGCCGTGCCGGTCAACACGGGTCTCATGGGCGACGGGCTGACCTATCTGCTCGATCACTCCCAGGCGCGTTTCCTGATTGTCCACCGCGCCAACCTTGAACAGATCTTCTCGGTTCGAAAGAAGCTGAAACACGTCAAAGAGATCATCGTCATCACCGAAGGTGCAAGTGATACGCCGCTTCCCCGCGCGCTCCCGCGCGTCGAGGATTTCCTCCACACCTATTCCAACGCGCCCGATCCGCGGGTCGGCATCAACCCGGAGTCCGTCTCGCTGCTGCTCTACACCTCGGGCACGACGGGACACCCCAAGGGCGTCGTCTACAAGTATCGCGATTCGAACACCAGGAAGATGCGTCTGCTGGGAAATCTGCTCTACGACAAGGGCGAGGTCCTCTACACCTGCCTGCCGCTCTTCCATGCCAACGCGCTGCTTCTCTCAACCATGCAGTCCCTCAACATGGGACACGAGCTGGCATTGGGAAGAAAATTCAGCGCCTCCCGGTTCTGGGAGGAAGTTTCCAATCTCGGCGGCACGACGTTCAATACGCTTGGCGCCATGATTCCGATTCTCCTCAAGCAGCCGCCGGGCCCTTACGACCGCAAGCACAGCGTGCGCGTGGTCGTCAGCGCCGCCTGCCCCGCCAACGCCTGGCGTGAGTATGAAGACCGCTTCGGTGTCCGCCTGATTGAGGCCTACGCCGCCGTCGATGGTGGCGGTTTTCTGACCCTGAACATGGGCAATGCGCCGGTTGGATCGATTGGAAAGCCCCTGGGTGGAGGCCGCTACCGCCTCGTTGCCGAAAATGGCGCCGAAGCAGGCCCCAACGAACCCGGCGAGCTCCAGGTCTGGAAGGGTAAGAGCCGCGATTCCCAGGTCGAGTACTACCGCAACGAGGAAGCCACCAAGAAAAAGACCTCCGACGGATGGCTTCGCACCGGCGACCTGCTGACGCGCGATGAGAAGGGCTACCTCTACTTCGTCGGGCGCAACACCGATTCCATGCGCCGCCGGGGAGAGAACGTCTCGGCCTATGAAGTCGAGACCGTGATCAACAAGCACCCGGACGTCCTTGAGTCCGCAGTCTTTGGCATCCCCTCCGAACTCGGTGAAGACGACATCATGGCCATGATCGTCCCCATCGAGGGGCGGAAGGTCGATCCCGCGGCTGTGCACAAGTTCCTTCAGGGCAAGCTTGCGAAATATGCCATTCCCCGATTTATCGAAGTAACCGATGAACTCCCCAAGACCGGGACGCACAGGGTCCAGAAGAATGATCTGAGGGCGCGAGGTCCCTCAGCCGCCACATGGGACGCCGACAAGGCGGCTCCCAAGCGAAAGACGGGTGCTGCCTGATGCGAATCGCGTTTACCGGCATCACCGGCTATCTGGGGCAACTGCTCTTCGAGCGCATCGAGCGCGAAGGCGTTGCCGACGAGATTATCGGGATCGACGTCGCCCCCTCAACCCTGCCGCCATCACGCCTGAAGTATGTGTGCCGGGACGTGCGGGACCCGGCGATTGAGGCTGATCTGCGCGGCTGCGATACCGTCGTTCATCTGGCCTTCATTGTCGAAACGCTTCACGACCGCGCGCTCATGTACGACGTCAATGTCAACGGCTCCCGCAATGTGCTCGCTGCATGCGAGCGCCTTGGCACGCCCAATGTGATCATTGCCAGCTCGATCGCCGCCTACGGCATTCAGCACGACACCCTCGTCACTGAAAACACCCCGTGTCTTGGCGATTCCCGCAGCTACTACGCACACACCAAGCGGCTGATGGAAGACGCGGTCGATTTGTTCGAATCACGCAATCCCCGATCCCGCGTGGCCAGGCTGCGGCCGGAAATCTTTGTCGGACCGCGGTGCAATACCTGGGCGGTCGACGCGATGGGGATGGCCGGCCGATTTGACACCAGGAGCGGCCTTTCGTGCCCCATCATTCATGAAGATGACGTGGTCGATGCCTTCTTCAAGGCCGTCATGCAACCGGTGCGCGGAGCCTTCCTCATTGCACATCGGAACCCATTGAGCCTTGAGTCCATTGCAAGGCTCTCCGGCCTGCCCCACAGGCGCCTTCCCGAATCGCTTGCACTGGCAGCCTCGGAGTTGATGTTCAAACTCCGGTTGACACGAATGAACCGGGACTGGCTCATCCTGATGCTCCGAAACTCATTTCGTTACGACCCGAGCTGGACAGAACAGACGCTCGGATGGAAGCCACAGCACAGTGCCGAAGCGGCATTCACTGCCGTCCTCAAGAATCACCAGCAGCTTTCCCTTCGCGACCGGCTGGCCCAGGGGCGCGTTGATCGAATTGAAGGGACACGCTTCTCCCTGCAGCCAGGCTGAGGGAAGAAGGAGGAACCATGACCTACGACGCAGATGCATGGTCGAGTGCGGAAGAGCCAAGCTTTACCGAGCTCTACCCGACTTTTGCATACCTCAAACAATTCAAACGCGAGGAAGTCGAGCAGATGGAGACTCTTTTCCATCGCGCGCGGCGCTTCCGCAAGCAGCACATCGACCCGAATACCCTCAAGGTCGATCGCAAAGTCATGGGCGACTCAACCTATGTCGCCAACGACGTGCTCGAAGCCGCCTGCAAGGCCGGCATTTTCGGGATGATGATTCCCAAGATGCTCGGCGGAGAAGGCTTCCCCTTCGGGGCTTCCATGGTCGCGATGGAAGAAATCGCGGTGGGGTGCCTCGGCTTGGGCAATCTCCTTGGGGTACACGGGCTGGCCCTGTGCACCGTGGCAGCGACAGGCGATCTCGCAAAAATGTCCCACATCGCCGGGATGCTGGCGCGCAGCGAACGCAAGGGTCGCCTCAGGCTTCTCTCGACCGCGATTACAGAGCCGACCGCCGGCACCGACGTCGAAGACGTCGAATTCCTCAAGACCGCGCGCCTGATGTGCGAGGCCAAACCCGTTCAGGGTGGATACAAGCTCAACGGCCGGAAGGTCTTCATCAGCAATGGGAGCGTTGCCCACACCCACGTGGTCATCATGTCCACCGACAAGACCCGGGCGGCAGAGACGCAGTGGGCATTTCTCGTCGAAACCGGAACGCCGGGCTTCTCCATCGGCCGCGTCGAAAAGAAAATGGGCCAAAAGGCCTGCCCCGCCGCAGAGCTGGTCTTTGAGGACTGCTTCATCCCCGAGAGCGCCCGGATCGGCACCAGGCCCGTCGCGGGCAGAAGCGTCGACCTGGTCCTTGGCGCGACCCGAGGTGCCGTAGGCCTCTGGGGAGCTGCTGCTGCCCGCTCGGCGTTTCAGCGTGCTCTCGTCTACGCAAAAAGCCACAAACTTCGCGGCAAATGGCTGATTGATCACCAGTGGGTCCAGTTCAAGCTCACGGACATGCACCGAAATGCCCAGATGGCGCGCGCCATGTTCATGGACGCCAGCCTGAGCAACGAGATGTTCGGGCTCTCCTCCCTGATGGGCGGAATGCAACGTGCCCAGCAGATCCAGAACATGATTCCAAAGGCTGTCTACGACCGGATCAATCTGCCCAAGCTGCTCGACCGGCCCGCAGTACGCGAGCGGGGTCGCGGCGCGATCGACGGGATTTCTGCCTACAACGCGAATCTCTCCTGCGCGTTCGGTGCAGCGGCCAAATTCTCCGGCACCGATCTGGGCATGGCCAACGCCCACCTGGCGCTCGACATCATGGGCGCAGATGGTCTGCGTCATGATCGCGGCGGCGAAAAAGTTTTCCGGGACGCCAAGCTCCTTCAGATTTATGAGGGAACCAATCAGCTCAACCGACTCGAAGTCTTCAAGCGCGCCATCGCGCGTAACGCTGCCTAGGCGAGGAGAACCCCATGCGCACGGTATCCAGTGAAGAACAGCGCCTGATCCAGGAAAGCGTCGCCAAGTTGGCGGACAAGGAATATGTCCCCCATGCAGAGGCGCTCAATCACTATCCCGACTGCGAGCTACCCTCTCGTTTTGTAGCGGGTCTCGCAGAACTGGGGCTATTCGATCTCCTTCTGCCGGCAGATTCCGGCGGCGGCGATGGAGACTTGCAGACTCTCAGCACGGCGCTCGAGACGCTTTCCGAGAAGCTCGCCGCGCCGGCCGGCATTTTGTTCGCTCACTCGTTTGCCCAGCAGCTTGCGATCAGCGGCGGCGACAAACGCAGCGCCGAGCGGCTTGCGGGAAACGGCACGCCGACATTGCTTGCCTACCCAATCTATGACGAGCCGGGCGACTGCGCTTCAAGCGTGATTTGCCGCAAAGAGGGAAAGAACCTGCTCCTCGAAGGGACTTGCGAGTTCGTTGTCAACGCGCCCATTGCGAATCTGCTGGTGATTCCGGTTTATCAGGAGAGTAAAGAGCACGGTTGCTCCATTGCGCTCATCGAACCCGATCGCCAAGGGGTCGAGGTCGGGGAATCATTGCTGACACTGGGCCTGCGCGGCTGTCCGACAGCCGATGTCATTCTCCGCGGCGTCAAGGTGAACGCCAGCGAACTGATCCCCGGTGCCTGTGAGCTCACCCGCGAAATGGCCAGGCGCTTCCGGGGTCCGGCCTCCGCCATTTGCGCCGGCATCACCGGATCATCCCTTCGAACAGCTTCTGGATATGCCCAGGAACGCTACCAGGCTGGCTGCAACATCATTGAGCACCAGCAGGTACGCAGCATGCTGGCCGACATGCTGGCCGACTACCAGAGCGCCTGCAATGCAGCAGACAAGCTCTCCTCTGGAGAGACAATCTCCGAATCGGCTGCAGCAACTCTCTTTGTTCGCGCAAAGGAAGGTGCCGCGCGCGCGAGCACCGATGGTGTCCAGCTCCTCGGCGGATACGGCTACATGGAGGACTACGGACAGGAACGACGTATGCGTGACGCCAAGCAGGCGCAATGCCTGCTTGGGCGCACTGATCCGCTACGTCAGGACGCCGTGGCAGACTGGCTGACCCACGAAGAGGCGCTGTAACACGCTGCAACGCTCATGCAGGAGATCCCATGAATATCCCTGAACGCTACCTGACCGACGCACATTTCCCCCCGACGCGCTTTGCCAAGTTCGTGGTCGACCCCGAGAAGTGCAATGCCTGCACGCGGTGCGTGCAGACCTGCCCGGGACAGATTCTGGAGATGCGCGGGGAAATCCCTGTCGACAAATACGCTGCGGACGGCGGTGAGCTTGGCTGCATCGGTTGCAGCAACTGCTACTCCGTCTGTCCTGAAGAGGCCATCGAGATCCGGGGTCGTTACCAGGTCGAGAGTGGATTCTATCAGACGCTGCACAAGGGCCGCTCGTTTCCCAATCCGTTTGGCGCCGACGAGGCGCCTCCCTTCGAGCAAATTGAAGAAGATCTCACCGAAGTCGAGCGCGTAATCTACAAGCGTCGCTCCAATCGCCTGTTCATGAAGAACAAGAAGGTCCCCGAAGAGCTCATTGAGCGGGTGCTGGAGGCTGGTCGCTTTGCGCCCTCAGGCGGGAACTGCCAGCCCTGGTCCTTCATTGTGATCACCGACCGTGACCTGCTCACCCGGATCACAACCGACTGCAAAAAAGGGCTGAAATTCCTCCCACAGATTTACATGGGATCAAACGGGAACATGCGCGCGGCCCGCAAGGGAGCAGTCAACCTTCTGGCGCGTCTAGCACCCAATTTCTTCGACCAGCGCGTCATTGCCGGCTCCAACACCGTCGTGGAAACCGAGGGCTACGATGTCTTTCTTCATGCCCCGGCGGCGATCTTCGTCCTCGGCGACAGCCGGGGCATTGGGGAGCCGGAACTCGACTGCGGCCTGGCCGCGCACAACATGATTCTCACGGCGCACTCCCTGGGGCTCGGTACCTGCTATGTGGGCTTCACCAAGACACTCGACATGCTCCCAGGGTGGCGCAAGCGCCTGGGCATTGAATGGCCCTACAAGATCGTCACGTCCATTGCCCTGGGCTACCCAAAAACACGCACCGACAAGGCAGTATCCCGCGAGCTTCCGCCGGTCACCTGGTTTCCGGCCGATCGCTCCGGGCCGATAAAGAAAAGGTAACTCTATGAGCGTTTACAAAGATTACGATTTCACGTCTCATTCGATCGAGGTTGAAGGACACCTCATGCACTACGTGGACGAGGGAAGCGGCGAGACCCTTCTGTTTCTCCACGGAAATCCCACCTGGTCCTACCTCTATCGCCACATGATCGGCGCCCTCAAGGATCGCTACCGTTGCATTGCACCTGATCATCTGGGATTCGGCTTCTCCGACAAGCCGGCCAACGCCGACTACTCCATGCGTGCGCATGTCATGCGACTGGGCACATTCGTGGAGAAGCTCGGCCTGAAGGACATCACACTGGTCGTCCAAGACTGGGGTGGCATCATCGGCCTTTCCTGGGCCGTTCGGCATAAATCCCTAATCAAGCGACTGGTCATTCTGAATACCACCGGATTTCTTCCCGACATTCCCGGAGGATTCGCGGAGATGCGCCCGCTTCCCACGGGCCTGCTCATTCTTTGGGCGCTGAAAATCCCAGTCTTCGGTGAGGTGTTTGTGCAGGGCTTCAACGGCTTTGCCCGATTCCTTGTTCCCTACGGCATCGTCCACAAGGAACGGCTGAACAAGGAGGCCATGCGCGGCTACCTCGATCCCTACTCAACCTGGGGCTCAAGGCGCGCTCATCTTAAGAGCGTTCGCCAGGTGCCCCTGCTCCCCACCCATCCGACGGCAAAGCTTCTTCGGGAAACGGGTGCAGAGCTTGGAGGCTGGGAGGTTCCCACGCAGCTTATCTGGGGCATGAAAGACCCGGTCTTTGTCCCCTGGTTTCTTGAGGAATTCGAGAGACGCCTGCCCAATCATGCGCCCAGCTTGAAGATTCCCGATGCCAGTCACTTCTTGCAAGACGACCGCCCGGATCTGATCATCGACAAGATCGAAGAGTTTCTTGCCACCTATCCCACGCCCGACGCTGTGAGCGTCGAACCAACACTTGAGGCAACCGCTTGAGGGCCTTTTGCCAGTCCGGCAGGCCAAGGAGATCAACTCTATGACGCGTGTCCTACTTACCAACCCCTACGGCCCGTACGAACTCAAATGGGGCACGGCCCCCAGTGACCTGCTCAACGCGCGTCTTGGACGCGGGCACGGCGCTTTCGACATGAGCTCGCACCTGCCCACCTATCCGCTCTATCTCATTGCGGAAAATCTGAAGGTTCCAACAACCGTTCTCGACTTTCCGCGCTGGGACGATTTCATCCACGAGATTAAGAAGGGCTACGATTTCGTAGCCATCGAGCTCAAGAGCCTTCACGTCCGGCGCGTCGCCAAGATGATCGGCGCCATCAAGGAATTTTCCCCAAAATCCCAGATTGTCATCGGTGGGTACGGCGTCAGTGCGCTGGACGACCAGATGCCCGGCGACAAGGAAAACCTGCGGGACTACATCCTGGAGAATGCCGACCACCTGTGCAGGGCGGAGGGCGTTCGTTTCATGCGCGAGCTGGTTCAGGATACGCCGGTCGATCGGCCGGTCACGCAGTATCACATGCCACTCTCACATTTTAATCTGCCCGGAATGCAGAATCTCCAGATCCGCTCGCCGGCAATCCTCGTCTCGCTAGGGTGCCCCAATGCCTGCGAGTTCTGCAACACCTCCGCGTTCTTTCATTACAAGAAGCAGTACATCGCCGAGCCCGCGGAAGTTTATGGATTCATGAAGGCTCACCAGGCGCGCAGCGGTGGCGACACGCACAACTTCATCCTCTTCGATGAAGACATGTTCCTCAACCAGGAATACGTGCGGGAACTCGGCCGTCTGATTCGGTCGGACAAGAAGACCTGGGGCTTCCGGTGGGTCACTTTCGGCTCAATCAAGGCGCTCTCGACGTTTGAGCCCGAAGAGCTGCGTGCCTGCGGCGTGCAGGGGGTCTGGGTCGGCGTCGAATCAAGCATCGAGGAAGACGGGCAGAGCAAGTCGGGCTACGCCAAGCGGGCCGGAAAGAGCCCGGCGGATGTCATCAACGGCATGCGTGAGTGGGGAATCTTCACCATCGCCTCCACCATCGTCGGCTTCGATTTCCACGATCACGAGAATATCATCGAGGACATCGACAAGTTCGTGCAGCTCAAGCCCATGTTCTATCAGATCAGCCCTCTGACCCCGTGCCCCGGAACGCGCCTGTTCGAGAAAATGCAGGAAATGCACCGCCTCCATGACGACTACGACTGGAACGATTTTCACCTGTGGAAAGAGGCGCCCTACGATCATCCGGTATTCAAGGACGGCGACATCAAGCGCTACTACGACTACGCGCACGAGAAGCTGCGCACCAAGAACGGTCCGCCACTGGTTCAGCTCTATGAATCGACCATCATGGCCTATGGCAACATGCACAAGCTGGCCGATCCGTTCTTCCGCTACCAGGCAGACCAGGCGGCCGGGCTCATCCGGGCGCTCGGCATTTACATGAAGGCGATTGAAAACAATGCGCCCTCCCCCGAGGTTCGCGAGCGAGTCAGGTCGCTGCAGGCCCAGGCCGATCAGTTGATCGGGAGGGGATCGCTTCCCGCACAGTTGGCCCGTCAGGTGGCCGACGCGTTTGTGGGCTACCGCATCGGTCACGCTGTGCATGCCGGGCCCGCCGGGAGGGAGTACGCACCGCCCACGACCTGGACCTACTACGACAAGCCGGGCAAGGAACCGCGCGTCAAAGAGCGCCGCGAGGCCGCGGCCGAGTCGATGAGCAAATACCTCGCCCGCGGCTCGGTCGGTCCCCTGCACATCGAACTGCCCAAGCTCCCCAAAATGGCACTTACCAACATTCTACGGCAACTTCCGAGTCAGGCCTGACAAGACTATGGAATTGCCATGGACACACAAAACCCCCGGCCGGATGGCCGGGGGGTTTCATTTGTTGCTTCGGGTTCTTGAATTGGGCAGGCGATTCAGGCCGGGGGAGTAAATGCACAGTCGCCGATCTTCTCGGCTTCGACCTTCATTTCGTTCCACTTGTCCTTTTCGCTGATCGTCCGGACCGCCATGGGATAAAGAATAAGGTTCTCTTTGTTGATGTGATTGCGCAGGCTCGTGACAAGAGTCTGCGCCACGGAGTTGATGTTCCGCTGGAATGCGGAGAAGTCATCGGGAGATAAGTTGCCCGCTAGTTCCAGGAGGCGATGCTTGCCCGCGCGGAGTTCTTCGTGCTCGGCGCGCATGACATGCGGAGGACCGTAGACCCCGCGCGCCTCGAGGCGCTGGAAGAGCACCTCTTCTTCTCGCTGGTGGTGGGGTTCTGCCTCAATCAGGTGCTCGGCAACGCGATGGAGCCTGTCCGGCAGGTCTCCAGCTTTGTCAGGGGAAGTCGCTTTCTGGAGGGCCTCATTCAGGCTCTCAAGTTCGTCCAGAAAGCCCAGAATCACGTCGTGTTCGCGATACATGACCGCCAGCACATGATCCCCCTCGAGATCGCGGCGCAGCTTCTCACAGGCGGCACGCATTTCCGCCTCTGTGGCACCTCCGCACATTGCACACATAAGCCTGGACCCTCCCGGCGTCTCAACATTGAGATTACTTTAGACTGGGGCTGGTTAATGTCTTATGATCTGTATCAGGCGCGTTTCTTCCCCAGGATGAACCCGATGGAAACGTACAACCCCTCCGAGCATACAGAGTTCCTCTCTGGCGCCCCTTTGTTTGAAGACGTTGACCCCCGACTCATTCAAGAAGTCGCCGAAGGCTGCAGCTTTTCAGTTTTTGAACGTGGCGAACGGATTTTCTCCGAAGGAGATCCCCCGGCGTTCTTTTATCTTGTCGAACAAGGGTGGGCGAAAATCCTTCGGGAAGCTGCAACCGGCCGAAGCGTCCTGTTCGAGATCCTCACTCCAGGAGAAATGCTGGGCACCGTCGCGATCGTCAACGATCGCCCTTTCCCCGCAACTGCCATAGCGGCCAGCCACCTTCGACTTTTCACCATGCCGGGCCAGGATTTCGTCAAGCTCTACAATTCGAGCCCCACCATGCAGCGCAATTACTCTCGCGAGATCGGATCTCGACTCTGCGATGCGCGCGACTGGCAGACACAACTTGCCCATACGGTAGAGGGACGAACCGCACAGCTCTTCCTGCGGCTTGCCGAACGCATGGGCGTTCGCAAGAGCGGTGCCGTCTACCTGCCCCGCATCCTGACGCGTCAGGAAACAGCGGACATGGTCGGTACCACGGTGGAGACCGCAATCCGGATCCTCTCACAGTGGAGCAAGCAGGAACTCATGCTCAGCGAACCCAATACCTTCGTGATCAAAGATCTTAAGGGCATGGTGCGGCTCGCCCACGTACGCTAAGCGACGCGGCCCAGCTTCTTTTCCGCAAAACTCCCCTTGAGCCTACACCAGCGTAAGTCGTTCCCCTTATGCGTTTTCTCATATGGGCGGGCGCCCCCCGTGCTTCAAAGTGGACTGTGTCGTGGCCGTCAGCCAGTGGAGGCAACACATGTCCGTGAGAACACGATTCGCATCCGCCTCGCTTCATTTGTTTGAAGCTGCCGGTGAGCTGGTTCCTTTGCCGAAATCACTGCGCGAGCAGCAACAGGCTCTCCAGTTTGTCAGAACGCTGCAGGGCTACCAGGGCGCGGCTGCAATCGGTGCCGCCTCCGAACTGGGGCTCTTTCCCTATCTGATTCAGCCGCGCAGCTTGCAGGATATCTCTGAAGAGTTTGGCATGCCGGAGCCTGCAGCCAGGGTGCTGCTCGATGCCCTGTCCTCGGCAGGCATTCTGCTGCAGGACCGTGATGGACGCTGGGCCATGACCGGACCGGCGAGCAAGCAGCTTCTTCGTGAGGGATGGAGCGCCGTGCGTGAGATGATCAATTTCATGCTCGGGACATGGAACTATTGGTGTGAGCTCCCCGAAGTGTTGAAGGGCAATGAGGGTCACCCCACCCTCAAGGTATACAACCCCGCCAATCCGCTGATGGCCGAATACGTGCGCATGACCACGGCCATGCTTGCCGGCCCCTCCCGCGAGCTTGTCAGGTCGATGGACTTGAGCCAGGTCAGGCGAATGATCTGCGGCACCGTCGGCATCAGCTTCGCAGCGGCCGTCACACAGGCCAACCCGGAGACGGAGCTGGTGGTTTCATGCCTGCCGCGCCTGATCGCCGAGCTGCCTGCGGCGCTGAAGCAGTTCAAGGTGCGTGAGCCTGTCGAAATCATCGAAAACTCCGGCGATGCCGAGGAAGACAAATGGGGCACAAGTGAGAGCTATGACCTCGTTTTCCTTGCCCGGAAGTTTGCCTACTGCGGGCCGCAGCATGGGATCGACTATCTGAAGAAATCCATGAAAGTCCTGTCACCCGGGGGCTATGTTGTCCTCTGGGAGCCCTTTGCGGACAACTACGAGCTGGTGCCCTGGATGGCCACTAACATCGCGCTAGTCGATGCCATGTTGGGGGAGCCGCAGCCGCTGTGGAAGACGACGGACGTTGCGACTTTCGCCGAAGACGCTGGTTACCAGGTAGAGATTCACAATGTGGCGCGCGGATCAACGAGCTTTGTCGTCGCGCGCCGCCCCTGAATGCCCGCCACTGCCATGTATCTAAACCCCTCGGAAAGAGCTCACGACGGGCTGGCCGGCATTCCCATGGTCTCTGAAACCGCTCGCACGATTTCTTCAACCGGTGTCCCTGATTCATAAGCGACGTCCGCCAGTGACAGGCGATGCGCAATCATCCTGCATTTGGCAGCACTGCGCAGCGACTCAAGATGTGGATCAAACCCGATCAGCACTTCCAGCGCCTCGGGGCACATCAGCAGCAGCGTTGCAACCCTTGTTCTGCTCGAGATTTCCAAGGTTTCAACCACGCTACGGCCCCCCTTCCATTCGGGCTCCCTACGCGCAGTTACTGCAATCTGATCCTCTGCTGTTGAGCATATGCCAGACGACGCGACCTAACTATGATATTTCTCACAGCCCTGATAACACGGGATACATAACATTTGCTTGACCTATAATGAGTCGTTTCCGAATTCTGAAGTGATGATTGCAAAAGTGAAGGAAAGAGTTTCGATTACGCGAGCAAGTCGCTTCGCTTGAACTGGCTCCACGCACCCCACATCATGCCGAAGCCGAGACAAGTCGGCCAGAGAGCCCCGATCACAGCCAACCAGCCGATGCCCAGTCGATTGGCAAGGAAAAACCCGACGGGGCCCAAAATGTTGAGCTCGGGCTCGGCCGAAGAAAGCAGCAACAAACGCGCGCATTCGACCGGGTTTACCACCGCGAGCGTGAAGACGGCTGCCGGCTCAATTCGCCACTGGAGCATGAGCGCGACAATCGCAAAGTCGAGAAATGCGATGCCCAATGCCCACACGACCAACGCATAGATGAGGCTGCGCGACTGATTCTTTCCAAATACGGAGATCATCATTCCAATTCCAACGAACGCTATGATCAACGTGCTCGCCGCCAGCAACATCATTCCCAGGTAGTTCCAGGGAAGCTCTCCCCCCAGGATCGGCCCTCCAAATATGGCCATCCCGAGTGCGAGGAGGATCAGCGGGGCGATCAATGCAATCATTCGGCTCAATGCGACCCCTGCAAAATAGTCGAAACGCGAGACCGGCTGGCTCATCAGCAGCTCGAGCGAGCCGTCCTCGCGCGCGCGGGGCACGACCTGAACCGTCGCACTCAGGGCCAACAGCGGAAGAAGCGCAATCAGAGCATGGGAGAAGTTTAGTAACACGCGGCCAAGCCCTGTAAAGCCCAGCACACTTGATTCACGAAGCCCCACCAGTACAAAAATGCCGACGAGCACGCCGTAAACAATCAACGTCATGGCGAGCCACCTGGAGCGACGGATTTCCGCGAACTCCAGCCGGGTCACCTCGATCAGTCCGACGAATCGCTTCACTTGGCAGCTCCGGCGTGATGATGCATGGATTGCATCGGGCTCATTGCACCCGAGTGGCCGCGCCCCTGGACTGCGTGTCGCGCTTCCTCGAAACTCATTGCATTTGCGGTTTCAGAGCGATCAACTGCACCGATGCCGTATCCCATCGGGGTATCCTGCTCAAGATGAACGAAGCCGACTATAGCCTGCGTCAGCCATTCGTCCTTTGCATGGTGGTGGAAGTAGATTTCCTTCACCATGGGTTTGTTTGCATCAAGGTAGCTGAAGAGACAGCCCGGATCGTCAAAATCGAGTACGTCTCCGCTGTCTGTTTGAAGCTGCACGGCGAAATGAGGGTCCCCGATGTGCATGTGGCAATGTGCACACGCCTCCTGATCCCAGGCAATGGGACGAACCCCCTCTTTCGGCTGCTGCAGGTAAAAAACAATGCCGACGACCGCGACGAGAACAATTACCCCTGCGATCACAAAGTTCTTCATGAGTGTTCCTTCTCGCTCGCAGGACTGCCATTGCCATGAACGATCTGCAATTCGTGCAGATCGTTCACAATAAGATCTTCGATTTCACCGCCCCAACGAGTCATCAGTTCCCGCACGGCATCAAGCTTGGTCTGCCATTCAACAAAGACCGTATAGCGATTACCAGAGAGCTTTCGAAAACCACGTTCCGCCAACCATGTCGCCAGTTCCCCGGACGGCTCGCTCACCCGGAGTTCAATCACCGCGCGTCCCAGCGAGGCGACAAACTGCTCGACCGGCCCATCCGCCACCAGGCGCCCGCCCTCGAGTGCCACGACCCTACCGACGAGGTGGCGCACTTCCTCGACCCGGTGACTGCAGAGCACGAGTGTCGTGCTCTCCGAAAGCTCGCCACATAGTTCAAAGAAATGCCGCCGCGCATCGGCATCGAGGCTGGCAGTCGGTTCATCCATGATGAGGAGATCGGGCTCAGTCGCAAGCGCGAGTGCAATCAGCAGCTTTTGCTTCATGCCGCCCGACAGGTCCCTGAATGGTTTTGTTTCGTGCTCTGCCGGGCGAAATCCCAGGGTTTCGGAGAGCCCGTGGACGCGATCCTTGTCGATCTCCCGAATGCGACAGATGGTCTGAATGAGTTGGCCGACCGGCACCCCGAACTGCGGCGCGATCTGCGGCACGTACGCGACATTCCTGGCGAGCTGCTCTCGTTGCGTGAACGGAGACGAGGAGCCGACCAGAACCGCTCCTTCCGCCCCCAACATGCCCATCAGGACGCGAAGCAAAGTGGTCTTGCCCGAACCGTTGGGACCGATCAGCGCAACCCGCTCGCCTGTCTCGATGCTCAGACACAATCGGTCGATCGCCGGAGTCTGGCCGAAGCGTTTGATCAGGTTTTCTAGCTCAATGCGCATTCACTTGTCCGCTTCGGGGCACTCCCCGTCAATTCTCAGTATTTGCTATGCTCTTCTTCGCTACTGCTTTGCGCCTGCTCGGCATTGAGAGCTCCCGCGTCGCCCTCGAGTGCAAAAATCCCGCGCCTGTCCAGAATCGATTTAACTGTCGGCGCGGAGCCAGAACGGTCCGCCTGCTTGATCAAAGGCTGCTCGTCTTTCATCAAAAGTTCCGGCTGGTACATGGGGACCAGGCGCGACGAGGTCTCCAACAGGAACATCGCCAAGGAGCCCGCAAATAGTTTCAACTGAGGGTAACGGTTGACGAGGGCATCCACAACCGAACGAAGCTCAAACGGGACGTCTCCGATTCCGTCGCCGTCAAAGTCATAGCCTTCATAAAGATCATAGTAGTTCCGTGTCCACTCCACCCCAAGCGCATCACCTCCGCCTTCGATGCTGATCAGGCGCAGGTTGTCCTTGAGCGTATTGGCCACGAATTCATTCTGATGGGGGCTGCTGTGAAAGGTGATACCAATATCACCAAGCCGAACCTCGTTGTGCGCAAACAGGTTTCGATCGTCCTGATACAGCGGTGAGTTGTCTAGATAGATTCCTACCGAGTTGTGAATGTAGCGATTGCCCACGACTTCCAGGTTTCCGGACTCCTTGAGTCCGAGCCCCATGCCCGCCGCACCTGCCGCATCGGCAAAAAGATTGTTCCTGATCAGCAAATTGCGGCTGTACATCACGAACACACCGACGACGTTCCCGACGAAATGATTGTCCCGGATCACATTCCGGGAGCTGTACATGAAATGCGTCCCATAGCGCCCGTTCGACACCTGATTGTCTCGAATGATGTTTTCTGGAGAATACCAAACCACCATATCCCGGCACTGATCGAGCCGATTGCCGGAGATCAAAGATTTTCTGGTTTCCCATAGCCGGATGCCGTCGCCCCGCATCCCCAGCGCCCGCTTCCCACGACACACAATGGAAGTGTCTTCAATGCTCAGGTGATTGACCTTCTGGGAAGTAATACCAAACAGGACATCCTCGATGACAAGATTTTGAATCTTCACGTCGTTCGATTCAGAGACAAAAATTCCCGCGTCCTGCGCGACGTAGTCCTGTCCGCTTCCCGTGATCGTAAACCCGTCCAGCACGACATTGTCGGCTTTGATGAAGAACGTGGAGCCTCGATCCGGGTTGTGAATCACCGCGTCGCGCGGCCCGCTGATTGTCAGGGACTTGCTGATTCTGAATGCGCCCTGGAAAGTGCCGGAAGCAAGGCAGAGCCGCTCGCCCTCGGGTGCGGCGTCGATTGCCGATTGAAGGTCCTGCCGGGATTGAATCGTGCGACAGGCGCTCCGGGCTCCGCCCTTGTCCGCCGGATGCCGGGCTCCGATCGGCTGGGATTGGGCATGCAACGCGCCAACAACAATATTGAACAGACCAAGCAGCCCGCTCGCGGCAGCAACCAGGAGCTTCCCCCGACTCATCGTGTCGACTCCTTCGGAGATTCGGCTGTTCAGAAGGCGCGCGCTACGCCTTCACCCGGTCACCCTCTTCGGCACCAGAAGTGGCAGAAGTCCCACCGGAACCGACCGTCATGTTCGGGCACACGAAGTGACATTCGTGTCGAAGCCTGCATCCCCAGCAAATCCGTCGCTTGATGTACCACGCCACCGTAATCACCACAAACCCAAGCAGCGCCAGATAAAAACCGGCGGCCGGCGTGGCAATCGTTTCGAACTGGCCGACCGCCCCCTTTCCCAGGAGTGTGGGAGTAAAAGGCGCGATGGTAATCGGGGCTCGCGGATCCAGATGGTTCCCAAACTGATAGAGCCAGTAAAAACTGTCCCCGATAAAGGCAAGGGGAAAGACCAGGCCCGGCGCGAGCGCCAGCCACGAATACTTGCGGCTCGGCACCAGCACGAATACCAGCAGGCTCACACAAAGCACGCCGACAGCATACGGGGCGATCGCGCGCTCCAAAACCGCAGCCTCATCCAACGAGCGCATGCCGATGTAATGGTTAAGCCCGCTGACTTCACCCACATCGCCTTCGAGATGGTCCAATCCGATCTGGATTCTCAGTCCCTGAGGGTACTGCGGCGCCAGCAATGTGAAGTTCCAGTAGGGAAGAAAGAACGATGCGACATAGATACCGATCGCCAGACAAACAAGGCCCAGAACGATCAGACGTTGTTGCTTTTCCTTGTCGGCATGTGTGCTCATCGACTCGGCCCCAAACGCGCGCGCCCCATCGACACCGCAAGCCCCGCCATCACTTGGCCGGCGGTTTCTGAGTTGCAAGATATGCGATGATCGCCTTGGTTTCGTCAGGGGTGACCCCTTGATTGGCCATCGGCGTAAAATGCGTCGCGAGCAGTTGCTTTGCGACCGGATCCTTCTCCAGCATCATCTCCGGATGCTGGATCATGCGGGCCATCCATTTGACCGTGCGGCGCTCGGTCACTCCGCCCAGAGCCGGGCCGACCAGCTTCATATCCATACGATGGCAGGCAACACACCCCTTTGACTCAAAGAGCCCCTTGCCCTTCTCAATCATCGCCGGATCCGTGGAGATTTCGTCGACGCCGCCGTAGGGAATCGATTCAGGGCCATCGGGACCAACCTGCGGTTCCGCAGCCGGCTCGGCCTTCTTCGCGGCGGCCGGTGCTGTGGCCTGCGCCTTGGGCTTCTCTTTCTCTTTTGGCGAACTGCTGCATCCAAACGCCCCCGACGAGACGAAGACAGCTACCAGGGCCATCACAAAATAAGAGCTGAAGCGATTCCGGTACGAAATATTCATTGATCAATCCTTAATCATCGTCGTGTTGTATTCCTGCAAAGATGCCACCGATCCCGGTTCACGGAATCGGCGGCATGCATCGCAAATCCAGGCTGAAAACTTAGCTGCCTTCCTTCGGCTCCACAAGCAGATAGCCCGCCATTTCCAGATGCAGGGCACTGCAGAACTCCGTGCAGTACATCGGCCATACGCCCGGCCGGTCGGCCTTGAACGTGATATTCACGTGTTTGCCGGGCTCCAGGCTGGCGCTGATATTGTGGCTGTTGATCGTAAATCCATGGGTTGCATCCTTGGCCTGCTCCACGTTTGTCAGGTGAAGATGAACGACATCGCCCTCCTTGACCCGGATCAGATCGGGCGTGAAGTGCGACCGGATCGCCGACATGTAGACATGCACGCCATCGGCCTTGCGCTCGATCTTTTCTCCGCCGGGCGTGACGGCATATGGATCCTTCGCACCCGTTACCGGGTTGAATCCCATCGGATAGATTTCTTCGGCATGAATCTTGTCGGCCTTGATGATCTGCGCATAGTGCGGCTCACCCAGGGGAAGCGGCATGTCATAGAGCAGTTCCATTTTCTCACCAGTAATATCGATGAGCTGGAAATTCTGCGGAAGCAGAGGGCCAACATTCTGGAAGCGGTCAACTGCCCACTTGTTCATCGAAACCAGGTAATTGCCGTCCGGACTGACAGTATCACCTTCAGCCGCCGTAATGTGGCCCACGTTGTAGTGCACCGGAATCTTGTCGATCAACTTGAGGTCCTTGAGGGACCACTTGGCAACCTTCGACTCGATAAAGACGGACGTATAGACGTTGCCCTTCCCGTCGTACTGCGAGTGCAGCGGGCCCAGTCCGATCTCAACCTGGCCGCGAATGGACTTTTCAAACGGCAGAATCGGAACACCGTAGGGATCCCTGCCGGCATAGTCCTTGTTCTTGATCAGTTCCTGAATCTTGGCGAAGTTGTAAACCGTGCCATGGGTGTCGAGTTTGCCGCTGACCACCATCTCGGTACCATCGGGGGTCACGTCCACGCCATGCGGGCTCTTGGGCTCCGGAATGAAGTGAAGAAGCCCCTCGTCGATGGCTGTCTGAAGACGGATGACGCGCATGTCCGCGATCTTTTCCGTCTTCCCGGCCGCGGCAACCTTCTCCGCGGCTTTCCAGTTGATCACATGGAGATAGTCCATGTCGTTCTGGGAAGCGCCGGATTCCATGGGCGGATTGCCATCCAGAATGCCCCCCCACGAACGCTCGGTATTGAAGGAGTTGATGAAGACCCACCCGTCGGACACGAGCTTGCCGGCGTCCGAAAGATCCTGTGAATACGGGGGCAACTCGATCGCGAAGGAGTTCTCTTTCTCGATCCGGCCCTTCTCGCGATTGAACTTCCAGAAGATTACCGCGCCACGGTATTTCTCGTTGTATTCCTCGATCGGCGCATATGCGAGGCCAAGCGGCGCAGGATACTGCGCGCCCTCGACCACGTAGTCAGTATTCGGCGTCACGAAGGCTCCGCCATGCTCCGAACGCATGAGCTCGGAACCGACGATCTGTTTGGTCGCAAAGTCCTTCAGATCGATTACCGCAATGCGCGGATTGGCCTTGTCATTGACGAACAGGAACTGGCCATCGTAATCGCCGGCTGTTTCGCTCAGCGCGGGGTGGTGCATGTCCGCCCACGTGATCTCGCGACCGTATTTCTTTCCGCCTTCAAGAATCTTCCCGGACTCATCCCCGTATGCATAGCCCTGCCACGGCTCGGGAGTGAAAACACCGATGTATTTGAGGATGCGCATACTGGGCAGTCCGATCACGATGACATTGCCCACCTGACCGCCGGAGGCGAACAGCAGATAATCATCATGTTTGCCCGTGGGCATGAACGTCTTTACGGCAGCGCGGACGTCAGCCTCGCTGAGTCCGCGTTCCTGCATGATTTGCGCGACGGTCTCCGAGGCCCCGCCGCCGGCACCGCCCTCGTTGGCCGCCTGGTGCTGTTCACATGCACCGACCATCACCGAGAGCATCAGGGCTGCCCCGATGAGTCCGGTTACGACCCCCCGACGTGACTTCCGAGCCGCTGTCTTATTCCCTTTTTCCCGGTTCATCCCTCTTCTCCTTCGCCAATCTCTAATTTCAGTTTCGAAACACGATAGCAAAACGGGAGCATCCCCGCACGCCTGCCTTGGCATTCATATTCGCGGCCATGATTCCGATGGGAAGCGGGGCCTGAAACCATTGAGCTAAATCCCTGTTTTCCCGGGGAAAGAGGACCAAAGCAGCAGTTGCAGCCCACTTTTGCCGCTCCCCCCGCCCCCGATTTGCTACCATCTTCTGGACGGCCAGCCCAGTGAACCACAAGCGCAAAATTTCTACCTATGACAAGAATCATAGCCTATACCACACGCGGCCGCGGCCAACTTCACTTGATCTATTCCTGGCCGGCAATGTGGTGGGCTTTTTCGGTGCCTGTGGCAACGGGTAATATCGCGGTTTGGCAGGCAATAGCTCCTGACCTCCCACGCTCCATCGGCCCCGCACACTCCCCCGCGGGGATTACACACTGAATACACACCTCTCGGAGAGTGCCACGGAATGCATTTTCGGGGGGTGAAAGTGGCGGAGCGGACGGGACTCGAACCCGCGACCTCCGGCGTGACAGGCCGGCGTTCTAACCAACTGAACTACCGCTCCAGCGGTATCGATCTTGTGCGACGGCGGACCCGGGAGAGAGCCTTTGTGCCGCTGGTGGGCGGTACTGGGCTCGAACCAGTGACCCCTGCCTTGTAAGGGCAGTGCTCTCCCAGCTGAGCTAACCGCCCCAGGTTAGGGCGCCCTTTTTACACCTCAGGCATTTGGGTGTCAACGCGCCAGAGAGCCTTTTTTGGGGGGCCTGGACGATTTTTGGAGGATGTCTGCGCGCGCCTTATTGCGGGTAGCGCGCGGCCAGTTCGGTGCGCCGGTTCCAGCGCTGCCCATCCCATTCGTGAAGCTGCACATCGCCGGAGATGCGCACGTAGAGGGCGAGGTTCTCCCCCTGGTTCGAGCGCAGATAGATCAGACCGGGGAATCCCTCAAGCAGACCGCCACCGAACAGGAGTGTGTTGTTTTCAAAAGTCACGCCGTCGTCGGCAACGGCCAGGTTCGTTCCGTCTTCGAGGAGCAGGCTTGGGAAGGGCTGCACTTTCTCGTCGTAGCCGAAGGTCAGCGATCCGGGCAGGGAGAGCTGTGAGCGCGGGGCTGCAGCGCCGCCGGGCTCGCCCTCAAAGAAGGCGACGCTTCGCCCGGCCGGATCAAAAGCCAGGTAGGCATTGCCCGACTCCACCGAGGCATGACGGGCGCTCAGCACGAGCTTTTCCAGCGCGTGCGCGGTTTCCTGCAGCTCTACCTGGGGGCGATACTCGTAGTAGTTGGGCATCGCGAACAGACCCAGGATCACCAGCAGAACAAGGGGCGCCACCAGCTCCAACCAATGAAGCCGGGGCCCCGGCCAAGGACCCGTCTCGTTCATGGCTTGAGAGATAATCGATTTGCAGGGGGGTGTAAATCAAAAGGGGGCGCAATGCGCCCCCTGTGTGGATTCAATCAGGTTGGTTCGAGTGGCCTGCTCCCACCTTCATGGGGAGGGCTCACCTCGCGGCGCTCAGGCGCTCTGGCGGTAATCTTCAGAGTCGTCGTGCTGGAGCTGGCGGCGAAGCTCACTGATGCTCTCGCGCAGGTCCTTGCCCGCTTCACGGCAGGCGCGGCGACGGTTTCGGGCGCGCGCCTTGGCGTAGCGCTCCATGCGGTCCCCATACTCATGCGGCTTGCTGGTTTCGTGTTCGGCGGTCATGGCTCAATCCCTTTCTCTACCTGGGCTTCCTGCGGCGCTTCACGCATCCGCACGCGTCGCCTGAGCCTTTCTATCGCAGGCTCCATACCAAGTGCCCCATTCCAGCCGCGTAAATGAATGTAAAATGAAATCCTTTGTGATATCAAGGAATTAGAGCTGACCATCGGTCATCCGTTCGATGCCGCCTTTCCCGGGTGGCAGGGAATAAAGCGCGACAGCTATGAACTTTTTTCATACTTTGCCGGATTTGGGCAGTCTCACGCGCCCAAAAATGGGGTTGCCCCCCGGCGCTCCCGTGACCCATTCTGCCTGAAGAGCCGGCCTTGGGCCGCTGCCCCGTGAGCCACCTCCAAACCGAAGGGAACGACATGGCAACCAAGAAAGCAAAGAAGGCACCCAAAAAAGCAGCCAGGAAGGCCGTGAAGAAGAGCGCAAAGAAAGCGCCCAAGAAAGCCGCGAAAAAGAAGGTCGCAAAGAAGGCTCCGAAAAAAGCTCCGAAGAAAACCCAGAAGAAAAGCGCCATGAAAGTACGTGCGTCGGATTCCCACCTCCAGGAAGAAGTACGCGAAGTTGTGGAACGACAGACCGAAGAGATTCGCGTCGCGCTCGAAGAGCTTACAGAGGAGTTCCGCACCTTCCGCACCGGCCTCTCACGTTCATCACGTGCGCTGCTCCAGGGCGTCGTGGGTTTCCGCGATGCACTCAGCAGTGTCTCGCCCCTCAACGCGCAGCCGCTCAAGGATGCGGCCCGCCGTCTCACCGAGGGCGTGCAACGCTTCGTGCGCTTCATTCAGGAGCGCTGAGTAGCGCTTACCCTGCGAGGGGTCCATCGCATTTGCGGGCAGGCCCCTCGCACTTTAGAATTGCAGTGATCCTGACGCATTTCGTCGCAGGATTCTTGATGGCCAAGGGGAACGCGCCCGTGGGGACGGGCCTGAAAGGGGAGCCGCATTGCGCGTGCTTGTCGCCAGATCGTTGTGGGTCGCGCTGCTGGGCGCAGCTTTGCTCTGCCATCCCGTCGGCGCGAGCACCCTCGCCCGCGCCCAGGATGCCCCCATGCAGGCCGCCCCGGATCCCGGGGAAAGCGTGGCAGAATCACTGCCAGATGCCCCAACTGCTGAACAACCCGCTCCCGAAGAACAGACCGCGGAACCGGATGATCTTGAATCCGGCACCCGCATGGCAGCCGCTCCCCAGCCGGCACCCGGCGTGGAGTCTCAGGACAGCGTCGAAGACGAGAGCCCGCCTGAGCCCGAAGAACCCGAGAACGTCGACTACTTCGCCTACATTGAGCGCATCGACGATTTCGTTCGCCTCTCCGACCGGGATCAGATGAGTTTCGGCAATGTCAGCGAGCCCACCAAACTCGAGGGCGACTACAACCTGCTCACCCCGCGAACCGGCGGTGCAGTGATCCGGCTTCCCGGCGGTGCGCACGTCAAAATGGATCCCGATGCACAGGCTTCGTGGCTGGATGAGGAATTGATCCTCCGCAAGGGCTTTTTTGAGATTGAGGCGCCGACTCTCTATTTCGTTCGCTATGCAACGCAGGAATCCTCCCTCGGAGGTTCCCAGCGCGGCGCCGCGAAGTTCGCGACGGTTTCCCGCACGCTCGATGCCTGCCAGCAGTTCCTGCAGGCCGTGCAGAAGAGCAAATTTCAGGTGCTCATCCGTCCGGGCTCGGACATCGTCATGGAAGTGATTGACGGTGATGTTCGCAGGGGGCGTGAGCTCATGCTCCCGCCGCGCACCGAGGTCGCAGAAGGCGTCGGCAGGGAACTGATGGCACCTGAGCCGATGATCCCCTTCGGGGGCCACACTTTCTACCGACCCATCGACGAAATGGCCTTCATCGTTCAGAGCGACCCGGGCCGCGCGTGGATTTTTGAGTTCTCCAAGGAAGAGAACTTCGCCGAAATCTTCTGCCGCGTTACCAGCCCGCGCAACTCGATCCGCATCCCGCCTTTCGACCACGCCGGCCTCTATTGGTGGCGCGTCGCGCGCGTCAATGCCGACGGCCTGCGCACCTTTTTCAGCGAGCCCTGGGACTTCGAACTCCAATAGTTGCCGGCAGCCATTCGCTGTGCCGCCCGGTTCCAATGCAGGGCGCACCGCACCCGTTCGTCCGTTGGGAGGAGTGAGTTGTGAGTGAAACCACCTTTGACCTGAATGCCTACCTTGAGCGCATTGGCGTGGAACGCCTTCCGGCGAACTTGATAGAAAAACTGCATGCCCTGCACCGCGCGCAGGCCTACGCCATTCCCTTCGAAGTCTTCGACATCCATCTGGGACGGGGCGTCTCGGTCGCGCCGGCGGAGATCTTTGACAAACTGGTCGGCAAACGCCGCGGCGGCTACTGCTTCGAACTCAACACCCTGCTGGGCGATGCGCTGGAGGCCGCCGGCTTCGAGGTGCAGCGACTGCTTGCCCGCGTCCTGTTCAAGCGAGAGTCACCGGGCCCGCGCACTCACATGGTCCTCGTCGTTACCGCTGAAGGGAAGCGCTGGCTCGCTGACGTGGGCTTTGGCGGACCGGGCATCGTGGATCCACTCCCACTGGAACCCGGTCGCGAATCCGAACAAGCGGGCGCAAGGTTTCGGCTCCGCGAGGATGCGCGCTACGGCCATGTTCTCGAAAGAGGGGATGCAAACGGATGGGCGCCGCTCTATGCCTTCAATTTTGAATCGTTCACCAGCGACGACGTCGTCGTGGCCAACCACTTTACCTCGACGCACCCGAGCTCGCCCTTTCGCGGAATCCGGATGTGCGCCCTGCCCTCGCCCACGGGCAGAGCTACCCTGGCCAATTTCGAGCTGAGTCTTCACCGCCACGACGGCACGAGCCAGACACGCACCATTGAGCCCGGCGTGCCATACCTGCAGATGCTCCAGGAGAGCTTCGGTCTGATTCTGGACGCCGATTACGAAGACCTGGCGCCGCTGAAATAGGGTCAGGTGAGGATCGCCTTGACCTCAAGGAACTCTTCCATCCCCAGCTCGCCCCATTCGCGGCCGTTACCCGACTGCTTGTAGCCGCCAAAGGGGCTGGCAAAGTCCGGCCCGGCCCCGTTGACGTGGACATTGCCGCTGCGAATGGCGCGGGCGATCTTGATGGCGCGGTCCTTGTCCGCCGAAGAGACATAGCCCGATAGACCGTAGGGCGTATCGTTGGCGATACGAATGGCGTCAGCATCGTCCTTGTAGGGAAGAATCGCCAGCACCGGGCCAAAGATTTCCTCGCGGGCGATGGTCATCTCGTTGTTCACGTTGGCGAAGACAGTCGGCTTAACGTAATAGCCGGTCTCCAGCCCTTCGGGCTTGCCGGTACCACCGCAGACGAGCGTCGCGCCCTCGTCGATTCCCTTCTGAATGAGGCCCTCGATCTTCTCCCACTGCGCCTTGCTCACAACCGGTCCGATGGTGGTGGCAGCGTCATCGGGCGCGCCTGGTTTGACCTTCGCGGCGGCTTCCTTGGCGATCTCAATCGCATCGTTCATCCGGCTCTCGGGAACCAACATGCGCGTGGGCGCATTGCAGGACTGGCCGCTGTTGGTGAAAACGGACTTCACCCCGCCGGCAACGGCCTTCTCGAAGGCCTCATCGTCGACGATGATGTTGGCTGATTTGCCGCCGAGTTCGAGCGCCACGCGCTTGATCGTATCGGCCGCAGCCTTGGAAATCAGCTTTCCGGCGCGGGTGCTGCCGGTGAACGAAACCATGTCGACATCGGGATGCGCGGTGAGCGGCGCTCCCACACCCGAGCCGTCCCCGTTGACAAGGTTGAACACGCCCTTGGGCACGCCGGCCTCATCGAGAATTTCGGCAAGAATGCACGCGTTGATCGGCGCGATCTCGCTGGGCTTGAGGACCATGGTGCAGCCTGCTGCCAGCGCGGGCGCGACCTTGCATGCGATCTGATTGATGGGCCAGTTCCAGGGAGTGATCAGCGCACAGACACCAATGGGTTCACGCACAAGCAGCGTCTTGCCCTTCTGCTCTTCAAAGGAATAATTCTTGAGCACGTTGAGCGTGGTCATGAAGTGGGCCAGGCCCGCCGTGGCCTGCGCCGCCTGCGAGAGTTTCATCGGAGCACCCATCTCGGCACTGATGGCCTTGGCGATCTCCACCATGCGCTTCTGATAGGCCGTGAGGATCGCCTG
>JAGRBM010000227.1 GCA_020434085.1 Chrysiogenia bacterium
CCACGCAGCTCATGGCCCTGAGTATTCGGGGCAGCGGCGAATCGTTGTTCGGCGGCGCCGAGGTTTTGCAGCGCGTGGAAAATGCATCGAACCTGAGTTCGGTAAGCGGCGCGGCGAGCGGCACGGCAAGGATCTTTGCCGCCATGGGAATCCTCGGGTGGAACTGGGACCCCGTCGCGATTGGCATTCGCGCGGAATGGATCCATGTGAGCGATCCCGACAATGTCGTGAGCGCCAGCGCGTGGGCGGGTCAGGCGATCGGACCATCGAATGTCCTGATTGGCGACGGTGACGTTTACGGCGGCAGTGTGTTCCTCACCTGGGTGATTACCCGGGGCGTCTTCGTGCGGGGCGAATACCGCCTGGATGCCGCCGACTACGACACGGCCAGCACCGCCCTCGCGATCATCAACCCCGACACCGCCAAGGCCCATCTGGGCCTCCTGCAGGTCAACGCCAGCTTCGAATAGATCGCTATCCCTCCGGAATCATTTCTGATCTGCTGGGCAAGTCTTCGTCACGAAGGCGATGTCCACGCGGAATTGCGACGTCCTGGCCTTGCCGATAAACTCAATAATAACAATCAGTTACGTGGCATCGTGTCGATAGTGTGATTTGTATCACATTTCATTCCTGATCCCAGAGTTAGTGTTTTGCAAGATAGGACGCCGCAAGTGTGACCCTGCCGCCAGAGGCAGAAAAGGCCCGGGAACGGGCGCACCGGCGAGGCAGCAGAAAGTCAGGCATCAAGCGCGCTGGGTCGATACTTGCGGTTCGAGGGCATGAGGAAACGGAGACAAGGGCAGAGGCGAACGCCCCTTCGTTTCATCACATCCGCCCCCAAAGCGGGGCGCCGTAGGAGAGTAGAGGCACATGAGAACAAAGTTTTTAGGTTTTCTCTCAGCAGCAGTCCTGATACTGGGCGCAGGCGCGGGCTCCGCATACGCGGAGAGCTTTAGCCTCGGCGGCTCTTTCGATGGCTTCGGAGGCTGGTCGCACTCCGACAAGAACGGTCCACCGGTCGGACGCAGCCAGGCCTTCATGAATGAACTGCCGACGGTATGCTCGGCATCGAATGCGGCGGGCAATTGTCTCGTCAACTTTGCCAACGTCACCCCGGGTGATACCGATTTCGGTATCTATGAAACTTCACTGAGCCTTGTCGGCGCCGGCGAAATCAACGAATACGCGGACATGGTCTTCCGGCTCGGCGTCTACGCCCCCGGTTCGGGCGATGATACCGCGGCGGCTGCCGGTCCCGGCGAAGTTTCGCTTCTCGTTGAACAGGCCTACGCGGATTTCCATACCGACGACGGCGAACTCGGCATGTCCATCGGCCGTCTTGCCCCGAACGTGGGCACCAGCCTTCACTCGGCCGACCGCGGCAGCCCCTTCCTCAGCATCGCACGCAGCAAGTTGCTGCCGACGCTCCTTACCGGTGGCATGGCCTATTACAAGAGCGGCGAAGTGACCGCTTCGGTGATGCTCTACAACGACCTGATCGGTACCAACAACCAGACGGATCTGGACCTGGGTTACGCCGTTGCGTTGGCATACACCACCGACGAGATGAGCGCGCGCCTGTCGTGGTTCGCCTCGCCCGAGGCATTTGATGCCGCGCGGCCCGGTCTACCGGCACCCATTGCCGCACTTGCCCTTGCCGACCCCGACAACAAGAATTGGGTCAATGTCGTCAACATCAACACGACCATGACGATGGATGAGATGAGCGCCTACCTCGATCTGACCTGGCGCCGCGACGGATTTGCGGGCTCCAAAGATCCCCAGGCGATTGCGATCGGACTGGGCGGCGAGCTCGATATGACGGATATGCTCTTCGGCGGACTCAGCTTTGAATGGGTTCATGGCAACAACGACGCGGGCTTCATTCCCGTCGGTCTGCTCAGCGGCACCGCCGGTATCAACAATGAAGACACGGTTGTTCTGAACCCCTACGTCGGAGTCCACCTTGCCGAGCGCACCGGCCTGACGCTGGGTTACAATCTGGAGCATCGCTCCATCGATATTCCCGGCGACAACAATCGCAACTTCCACACGGTCTATGTGATGGCCACGGCGGTGTTCGACTCGGGCAGCGAGCCCCGTTCGCCGACCCTCCATCCGCTCAACTAGTCCGCTCTTCGACGAGCGCAAACCAAAAACGGGCGCCCGATCGGGCGCCCGTTTCTTTTATACCCCGATCTTCGGGCAGAGCGCCTCGAGCGGGCATTGCTCGCACAGAGGCTTTCGCGCGTCGCAGATCTGGCGGCCGTGGTCGATCATGCGGTGGGAAAACATCGTCCAGTCTTTTCCCGGCAGCAGCTTCATCAGTTCGAACTCGACCTTGACCGGGTCGGTCTCACCCGTGAGCCCCATGCGGCGCGAGAGGCGCCCCATGTGCGTGTCCACCGTGATGCCGGGCACGCCGTAGGCGTTTCCCAGGATGACGTTGGCGGTCTTGCGACCAAAACCCGGAAGCGTGCGCAGGTCGTCCATATTGTCGGGGACATTGCCGCCGAATTCACCGACCACACGCTGGGCGAACCCGATCAGGTTCTTCGCCTTGTTGCGGTAGAAGCCGGTGGAGCGGATGACTTCTTCGACTTCGGCCTGCGGGGCCTTTGCCAGCGAGGGCGCATCGGGCCAGCGCTTGAACAGGTCGGGGGTCACCATGTTCACCCGCTTGTCGGTGCACTGGGCCGAGAGAATGGTAGCCACCGAGAGCTGATAGGCGTCCTTGAAGTTGAGCGCGCAATGGGAGTCGGGATAGGCCTTTGCCAGCGCATCGAAGATCTTTGCCGCGCGCTCGGTCCGCTTGGCAAGCGATTCCAGCCGCGCCTTGCGCACGGGCCGCTTCGCGGTTTTTTTTGCAGCCTTCTTCGGCGCTTTCTTGGCGACTTTCTTCTTCGCCTTTTTCGCAGTCGGGGACATGGGGAAACCTCCCGGCTTCCCTATGTAGCCGCTGGCGCCGCTGCGTGCGAGTGCTCAGCCCTTGGGCTTGTGGGACTTGCCGTGCGGATTTCTCAGACTGGCCTTCTTTTCCTTGGCATGGGGATTGGTGGTGGTGTCCTTCTTGATCGCCATCGCCGACTGCACCTTGCCGGGAGTCTTTTTGAGCGGCTTGCTCCGCTCGGGGTGATCGCGAATGACGTGGGTAGCGTTCTTTCTACTCATGGGTTTCGCCCTCCGGAAGTGAGTGCTTTTCACGCTATCGAAAGTGACAGCGCCGCGCCATGATTTTTCTCAGAGTTGCGCGAGGCCCCGAAGCCGTGTCACAAAACCGGGAGTCGAATCAGATACTTGGAGCGGGGTAATGGCGAAGGATCGCGTACGCGAAGAGGTAGCCGGGCAGCTTGCCGACCTGAAGGCACTGGAGCAGGACGCGCGGCTCTCGCGCCGGGCTTTTCTGCGCGGCAGCCTGCTGGGCAGCGCCGCGCTGGGCGTGGGCGCGCTGCTTCCGGCCGGGTGTGATTCCTACCCGGTGCCCGCCGCACAGAGTGCCGTCCTCAGCGACAAACAGCACGCGATTCTCTCGGCTATTTCCCGCGCGATCATCGGCGCGCCCGAGGATTTTCCCGACCCGGTGGAGTCCGGAACCGTCGCGCGACTCGACGGAATTCTCTCACAGCTCCCAGAAGAAATTCGCGATCAGTTCAAGCTGCTGCTCAACTTTTTCGAGCACGCGACTCCAATCTTTGGCGCGGGTCTCGGGCGCTTCACCAGCCTGTCACCCGAGCGGCAGGAAAAGTACGTGCGCTCGTGGATGGAGTCCTTACTTCGTTTCCGGCAAATGGCCTTTGCGGCGCTCAAGATGTTCGTCCAGCTCTCCTACTATGCCGGGGACAAAACCTGGCGCGCGCTCCGCTACGACGGGCCGTGGGTAGGGCGCTTTGAAATCGATCCAATCGCACCGCCACTGGCGCGAAATCCCGAAGGCCCGGTCGCCGACAAGGGAGAGCTCGTTGAGGCGACCGACCACAAGGGCGACCTCGATCTCGACTGCGAGATCTGCGTCGTGGGTTCCGGCGCGGGCGGCGCGGTGGTGGCCAAGGAACTGGCCGAGGCCGGCTTCGATGTGATCGTGCTCGAAGAGGGCGGCAATCATCGAAGCAACACGTTTACCCAGCGCGAGGAAGAAATGGCGCCGCGCCTGTATCGCGAGGCGGGCGGGCGCACCACCTGGGATCTCTCCATCCC
The DNA here is from genome assembly GCA_020434085.1 of Chrysiogenia bacterium. Lineage (NCBI taxonomy): Bacteria > Pseudomonadati > Chrysiogenota > Chrysiogenia > Chrysiogenia bacterium. The sequence goes on from JAGRBM010000227.1 coordinate 4,198, forward strand.
GATCCTGCAGGGCCGCACGCTGGGCGGATCGACGGTGCACAACATCTGTCTTTCCTATCGGATCGAGCCGGCGATCATCGAGCGCTGGCGCCGCGAGTACGGCGTGAGCTTCACGCACAAGGATCTCGAGCCCCTTGCCGCGCGGGTCGAGCAGCACCTGGGTGTCAACCAGGTCCAGCCCTGGCAGGTGAACCTCAACAACCAGGCCTTCGCCAAAGGCTGCGAGAAGTGTGGTGTGAGCTGGGAGCGTCCCAATCACAACCGCGTGAACTGCCTGATGTGCGGTTTTTGCGATCAGGGTTGCGCCTACGATCGCAAGCAATCGATGCTCATCACGTATCTGCCGCGCGCGGTGCAGGCCGGCGCCCGGGTTTATACCGATTGCCGCGTGGACAGCGTGACCCGCAGCGGCGGCGCGGCAACCGGCGTCGAAGGCATGGTGCTCGACCGCGGCAGCTCGGAACCCAAGGGGCGCCTTCGCGTACGCGCGAAGAAGGTGATTCTCTCGGCCTCGGCCATCGATACGGTGCTGCTGCTCAGGCGTAGCGGCGTCGAAGATGAATCGGGTCTGCTCGGTCACCGCCTGCACGTTCATCCCTTTGCGACCGTCGCCGCCATGTACGACCGGCCCATCGAGGCCTGGCGCGGCATTCCCCAGTCGGCCTATTCCGACCACTACGCGCGCTTCAAGGAAGACGGCTACGGCGGTTATGTGCTCATCCCGGGCTTCGCCCATCCGGGCATGGGGGCCTCGGTCATGCCGGGCATGGGCGCGCAGCATGGCGAGCTGATGAAACAGTATGCCTACACCGCCGCCGGCGGATTGATGCTCCACGACGAGACCCAGGGCGTGATCGGCGAGTTCCCGGTTGGGCGCCGCGCGCGCATTCACTACTGGCCTGAAGAGAGCGAGCACGCCGAGCTCAAGGACGCCGTCTCGAACCTTGCGAAGATCTATCTGGCTTCGGGTGCGACGAAGGTGCTGCTTCCCTGGAATGACGCACCGATGGCCCGCACCGATGCCGAGGTGGACAAGCTGGTTGCCGAGCGGGAGATCGCGCCCCACAAGTTCCTGCTCACCAGCGTGCATCCGCAGGCGTCCTGCCCCATGGGCGAGGATTCCAAAAAGAGTGTCATCGACTCTCGCGGTAAGGTGCATGGGATGAGTGGGCTCTACGTCGCCGACGGCTCGGTATTTCCGACCTCCATCGGCACGCCGCCGACCATTGCGATCGCGACGCTTGCGACCTGGATCGCAAACGGAATCGCGGCGGAGAAGGGCGCATGAGCCCCGAGGAGATCGCCGCGCTTCTTCGGGGGCGCATCCCCCACGTCGAGCTGGGGAACTTCCCCACGCCCGTGGAGATTGCGCAGCCGCTCTCGGAAAATCTGGGCGCGGATGTGCGCGTCAAACGCGATGACCTCTCCAGCACGCAGTACAGCGGCAACAAGGTGCGCAAGCTCGAATTCGTCTTCGCCGACGCGAAGGCGCGCGGCGCAAGGACCGTGCTCACCTTCGGCGGCGTGGGTTCCCACCACGCGGTGGCGACCACGGTGCACGCGCGCCGCGCGGGGCTGGGATGCGAGGTCGTTGTCGTCGACCAGCCGCTGACCCCCGATGTGCGAAAGAGCCTGCTGCTGGGCGCCCACTTCGGCGCGCACCTGCATTACCGGCCGCGCTACGTGCAGGCCGCCGCGGCCGTGCCGGGGCTGCTGCGAGAGCTCAAACGCCGCGACGGCGTGGCTCCCTACTTCTTGGTGCCGGGGGCTTCCTCACCCACGGGCTGCGTAGGGTACGCGCTGGCGGCGCTGGAGCTGCGCG
>JAGRBM010000228.1 GCA_020434085.1 Chrysiogenia bacterium
ATCAGCCCGATCTCGGGCACGGTGATCGAGGTCAACGAGGAACTCTCGGACTCGCCCTCGGTCATCAATGACGAGCCCTACGGCGACGGGTGGCTCTACATCGTCGATCTGACCGACCCCGACGAGCTCAAGGATCTCATGGACGAAGACGCCTACGGCGAGTTTCTCGAAGCCGAGGGCGAAGACGAGTAGCCAGGGGCAGCAAAGCCCAGCAAAGCGAAAGCCCGGCCATCTGGCCGGGCTTTTTTGTGAGCGCCCGGTTTGCAACTTTGCCCAAAGCAAAAAACCCATCCGCCGCCGAAGCGGGGATGGGTCTTTTGCTGCGCGGGAAGGGTCCCGCACGCAGGAAAAGGCAGCTCCGGACTAGAGCGTGACCTTGCCCTGCAGGAAGAACGCGATGAGAAGGCCGTAAATCACGAGCGACTCGATCAGAGCCAGGGCGATAATCATCGCGGTCTGGAGCTGACCCGAAGCGCTGGGATTGCGGGCCATGCCCTCCAGGGCGGCAACGGCGGCCTTGGACTGGCCGAGCGCGCCGGCGAGGGCGGCAATGGCAATGGCCATGGCGGCGGAGAAGCCGACCAGACCCTTGTCGGTGAAACCGCCGTAGGCGGCCTCTTCTGCGGCAAAAGCCGGGGCGGCGGTGAGGGCGAATGCCGCGAAGGCAAAAACGCTGAGCGCAATCTTGTTAAGCATTGGGAATTCCTTTCCTCCTTGGGATGTGCGTGCGCCTTTTTCTGCGGTTTGAAACTTCAAACCATTGAAAACTTTAGTGATCGTGTGCCGTGGCCAGCGCGATGTACACCATCGAGAGCAGGGTGAACACCAGCGCCTGGATGAAGGAAACAAAGGTTCCAACTCCCAGGAAAACCGCCGGGACGACGAGTTTTACCAGATCCGAGAAAATCGCGATCACCAGGTGATCGCCGAAGATATTGCCGTAGAGACGAATGGCCAGCGAGGCCGGACGCACCAGATGGCTGACCAGCTCGATGACGAAGAAGAGCGGGGCGATGAAAATGACCGGGCCCATCATGTGCTTGAGGTAGCCGGCCAGGCCGTTCTCTTTGATGCCATAGACGTTGTAGCCGATGAAAATGACGCCCGAGACAGCCAGGTTCGTGTTGATGTTGTCGGTGGGGGGCAGGAACCCCGGAATCACGCCGAGCATGTTCGCCACGAAGATGTAGAGAAAGGTCGGCGCCATCAGCCACATGTATTTGCGACCGTCGTGACCGATGATGTCGTCGCACAGATTGGCGAGGCCGCCCACGGCGAGCTCGGCGACGTTGGCCATCGTAAACTTCTCATCGGGAATGCGCGCGTCGGCACGCTTGCGGAGGCTGCCCACCGCCGCCAGAGAGAAGATGGCGAGGAAGGTGAAAGTCACACCAGCCATCACGACGTGGATGTAGTGGTGGCTGTCATGCAGAAACAGGTCAAACCAGGAATGATGTCCCATCGGCCGTGTTGATCCTTACCAAACGCTCAAGAATTCTCTGCGTGTTCGCCCTCGGGCCCCAGGCTGCCCGGCTGCTGCTTGCGAAGGCCATCGGCCACGATCCCAAGCAGCAGTGTTGAAAAACCAATCAAAAATCCGATGCGGCTGATCGGAGTCCGGGTCATCAGCACGAAGAGCCCACCGTAGAGAACGACGAACTTTCCAAATGCCACAAAGCCCAGAATCACTTTGCGCCGCGGGGTCAGGGGCTCACTCTCGCGCCCGGCCAGCATGCCGGTAACCAGCGTGCGGAGCATCCAGAGATTGGCGAAGGCCACCAATCCGCCGATGCCGGCGCCGGCCGCTACGTGCGAGCCCATCAGGGGAACCAGTGCCAGGGAAACCACAACCGTGAGCGCGAGTACCGTTGTCTCGATGCGCTCAGTCCCGGCCGTCTGTTTGGTCGCCTCCGGCGGCATTGTTACTTCCCGATCCGTAGCGTTTGAGAATCTGCAGTAAGTTCCAGAACCCGCCTACGAATCCCGTTGTCAGCAAAATCAGGAACAGCCAGGGGCTGGTTCCGAAATTCTCGTCGGCCAGGGCGCCCAGAAAGGCGCTTCCGCCGAGAACCGCTCCCAGTTGGCTGGCGGCGGCGGCGAGGATACTCACCTTCTGCCAGCGTTTGGGGCTCGTTTGCTGCTTGTCGCTGGTTGTCATTCCCCTGCCAGCGTTTCGCGCGGGGAAACCCTCCCCAGCGCGCGCATTGGGTAACACACCCTCTCGCAGCGTGTCAACTATTCCGGGCACTTCCCCGGGGCTTTATTTCCCCAGTCATTCCGGCCACTTGAAGGCGCAATTTTGTCGCCCCCGCGCGCGTCCCGAAGCCCTAGCGGGCCAGCGCCGCAAGAACCCGCTCGGCGGCCCGAATTGTCTTTCGAATCTGGGCCTCTGTGTGCGCCAGGGAGAGGAATCCGGCCTCGTAGGGCGAGGGCGCAAGATAAATCCCCTCTTCAAGCATCCCCCAGAAAAAGGGAGTGAAGAATTCGAGGTTGCTCCGTTGCACGTCGACAAAGCTGCGCACGGGCGTCTCGCTGAAGTAGGTGCACATCATCGCGCCCACGCGCTGGACCTGCGCGGGAACGCCGGCGTTCTTGAACGCGGCCGCAAGTCCCTTCTCCAGGATCTTCCCGCGCGCCTCCAGCGTGCGGTAGCTCGCCGGCGTGAGTTCCTTGAGTGTGGCCAGCCCGGCCGCCACCGCCAGCGGATTGCCCGAGAGCGTGCCCGCCTGATAGACCGGGCCCTCCGGCGAGATCTTGTGCATCAGGTCGGCGCGCCCGCCGTAGGCTGCCAGCGGCAGGCCGCCGCCCACCACCTTGCCCAGACAGGTCAGGTCCGGCTTGATCTTGAAGCGCTGCTGCGCGCCGCCGCGGGCCACGCGAAAGCCGGTCATCACTTCATCCAGGATCAGCAGCGCGCCGTGCTTCGTACATTGCTCGCGCAGGCCTTCGAGAAAGCCCGGCACCGGCGGGACGCAGCCCATGTTTCCCGCAACGGGCTCGACGATGATCGCCGCGATCTCGCCCCTGTTTTTTCGAAAGAGCTTTGCCACCGATTCCAGGTCGTTGTAGCCCGCAACCAGCGTGTGCTTGGCGAAGTCCCCGGGGACGCCTGCCGAGTCGGGCGAGCCGTGGGTGAGCGCGCCCGAGCCTGCCTTGACCAGCAGCGAATCGGCGTGGCCGTGGTAGCAACCCTCGAACTTGATGATCTTGTCGCGGCCGGTCGCGCCGCGCGCCAGGCGAAGCGCGCTCATGGTGGCCTCGGTGCCCGAGTTCACCAGGCGCAGGCGCTCGACGCTGGGAACCCGGCGGCGAATTTCTTCGGCCAGCTCGCTCTCGCCTTCGGTGGGGGCGCCAAAGCTCGCGCCGTTTCTGGCCGCACGTTCAATGGCTTTGACGACTTTGGGATGGGCATGGCCCAGAATCAGCGGGCCCCAGGAACCCACGTAGTCGATGTAGGTGTTGCCATCGATGTCGGTGATGGTCGCCCCCTTGCCTGAGGCAATAAACGGCGGGTTGCCGCCCACATTGCCGAAGGCGCGAACCGGCGAATTGACGCCGCCGGGCAGGGATTTGAGGGCGCGCTGGTGGGCGCGCCGGGACTTGGCGTGGGATTTCTTCTGGGGCATGTGCGGGCCTCGCTGGGAATTAAAAGCAATGCGGCGCCCGGCCCGGGGAGGGCGCGCGCCGCGCCTTCCAAGGGATGGGCGCTTGCGGGCGCTGAGTCAAGTCGCACGGCCCGCGGCGGCGGTGTTTGCCCACGTCTGGAGCCTGCTTGCACAATCAGGTAGACTTGGCTGGCTTGGAAATCACGATGGCATCGGGCCGCGCGAGTTCCCCATTGGACGGGGGCGGCGCGTTCAGGAGAGCCTCAAGAGGATTGCGAATGAAGACGCGCGAAGAATTGACATGGGGGCACAGTCCCCGATCTTTCAAGGGCCTTGCACTTGCCGGCTTGCTGGCACTCGGCCTGCTCCTTGTGAGTCCGGTAAGTCCGGCGCGGGCGGGGAAGATCTACAAGTATCGCGACAGCAACGGACAGACGCATTTTGTCGATGATCTTCGCAAGATCCCGACCAAGTATCGCGACCAGGTGGAAAAGCGCCCCGCGCGCAGCACCCGCCCGGCGGCGCCGGCTGCCGAAGAAGCCGGCGAGGGACAGGGTGAAGAGGGCGCGGCTGCCGGTGGCAGCGGCGAGAAATCGGGCGTGGCTCCCAAGGAAGGCGTGGACCTGACCGGACTTCCGCCCGACATCGACCCGGCCACGGTTGTCGGGCGCGATCCCGAAACCGGTCGCTTCCTTCTGGATCCGGGCCGCCCCGAGCGACTCAAGGCCGAGCAGGAGCGTGCCGAGGAACTCAACAAGCAGCAGAAGCTCGGCCAGGCCGACAAGGACGGGCACGACCGGGCCTGGTGGCGCCAGCGCATCGCGAGCTGCCGCGCCGAGGCGAAGAACCTGCGCGAGCAGCACAAGGCCGCCAGCGCCGCCTACGTGGGCAGCCAGAAATTCGGCATGCCCGAAGAGGCCAGGCGCGTCGAGGAACTCAATGAGCGCGCCAAGGCCAAGGAGGCCGAGTGCGCGCGCATTCCCGAAGATGCGCGCGCCGCCGGCGCGCCGGTTGGCTGGGTTCGCTAGTGATTTGATCTCGCGTGTGCCCGGGCATCGGCACGCGGTTTTTGGGTGATCGGTGAGCTGCACGCAGGCTGCCGCAAGGGGGGATGATGCCGGTTGTTGATTTGATTGCAGAGTCCGACCGTGAGCTCGTTGCCGATTTGCTCGGCGAGGGCCACGCGGCCGAAAAGCTCGCATCCGGAATGCACATCGGCACGAGCGTGCCGGCCACCGAAGAGACACTCAACTGGCTGGCCGCCACTTGTCCGGACGGGGCCTTCGGCCTCTACGACGAGGGCCGGCTCAAGGGGATCTGCTACGCCCACGTGCAGGGGCGCGAGGGCTGGCTTGGGCCTTTCTCGGTTTTCGAGAACGAGCAGGGCAAGGGCTACGGAGCGATGCTGCTTCAGAAGGCTATCGCCCACGTGCTCAACAAGAGCGTGACCACCGTGGGGATGGAAGGTCCCGCCTCCCCCCAGATTCTGGGCTTCCTCGGCAAGGTCGGTTTCTCCCCGTCCGCCGTTGTTGCGACGCTCGAAGTGCCCGTCAGCTCGCTGCCCGAGCAGATGGACTTCTGGGTGGACGCCTATTCGGCCAAGAGCGAGGAAGAGCGCAAGGAGCTCAATCACCAGCTCACCGCCTTTGTGGAGCAGGCCACCCGCGGGGCCGACTACCGCCACCTCATCGAAGCGACCCAGTATACCAATGCCGGCGAGACGCTCATCTTCTATGAAGAAAAAGAGATCGTCGCCATGGCCATCGCCCACAAGGGCCCTTACTACATGAACGAGCACGACGACTCGATTCATATCCACTCGCTGGTCTGCCACGTCAAAAAGAACGTCGGCCGTCTCGACCAGCTCATCACCGCCATCGGTGCCTACGCGCGGGTGCAGGAGAAGAAATACCTGCGCATCCGCATCCTCAGCGAAGACGATACGAACTATCAGTATCTGCTCTCGCGCGGCTTTCGCGTGGTGGAAACCCGCCAGCAGTTCACCCTGGAGGGCTGCCCCTGGCAGCGCGCCGCCGGTTACGTGGTCTTTGCCAACTGGCAGTTCTGAGCCCGTGCCCGGCAAACCCGCAACGCTCATCCTCTGCGGCGGCGCAAGCAGCCGCATGGGGAGTGACAAGGCTTTCATTGAAATCGGCGGCAAGGAGCTCATCGAGCGGGTGATTGCCGTCGCCCGAGAGATTTCCGACGAAGTGATCCTCGTTGCCCCCGACGCGCAGCGCTTGGCCCACCTGGGCCTGCCCGTCCTGGCCGAGGAAGCGCCGGGGCAGGGGCCGCTCGAAGCCATGCGGGTAGGCCTCGATGCCATCAGCGCGCCCGCGGCCTTCGTGCTGGCCTGCGACCTGCCCGGTCTTAGCGCGCCGCCGTTCGAGAAGATGCGTACGCTTCTGGGAGAGCAGACCGACGCCGTTGTTCCGCGCGAAGGCGAACGCGATCACCCGCTGTGCGCGCTCTACCAAAAGCGCTGCGACAAGGTATTCGAAACCTCCCTCAAGAACGGCGAGCGCGCCGTGCACCGGGCGCTCGCGTCCCTGCAGGTCTCGCATCCCACGGGCGAGGACCTTGGCGCGCCGGAGGGATTCTTCGACAACCTCAACACGCCCGAAGATGTCGCCAGAATCAGCAAATAGACCGCCGGTGAACGCTGGCAAGTTCCCTACGCGTGTCATTCTGAGCATAGCGAAGAATCGGTTTGGAGCAGCAGTGAACCTCCGACAACGCGATCCTTCGCTGCGCTCAGGATGACACCGTAACTGGCTTGAGATCTTGGCCCCGTGAACCGCCAAGCTTCTCTTGAGGCATCGCTGGCGCAACCGGCATTCGGGTGTGCCACAATGCCCGATGTGAGCAGCGACATTCCCATTTCCGAGGCAGCGGCCGGCAGGGCGCAGCGGCTGCTTGAGGACGTCCATGCGCGACGCGCGCGAAGCGCGGCGGGGCCGCTTTTTGTCGAACTCTCGGCCAACAACTTCTGCAACCTGCGCTGCGCCTTCTGCTACGGGGCGGGAAAACCGGCGCCCAGCGAACTGACCCCCGAGCAGCACGAGCACCTGCTCGATGCGCTGCTTCCCGGCGCCGACGTGGTCATTCCCTCGGCCGGCAGCGAACCGTTCCTCGGAGACCTTGAGCGCACCCTGGCGGCGGTGCGCCGCCACGGCAACCGGCTGCTGCTGATTACGAGCGGCTATTACCTCACCGAAGAGTGGTGCGAGGTGCTGGCGCCCTTTCTCTACCGGCTGCAGATCTCCCTCGATTCCCACGTGGGCGAGACCTACGAGGAGTTGCGCGCGGGTTCGGATTTCGAGCGTGTCTCGCGCAACCTCAAGACGGCCGCCCGGATGCTCGGCGAGCGAGGGCTCTCCCACCGCTTGGTGGTGAGCGCCGTGGCCACGAGCAGGAACTTTCACGAGCTGCCGGCCATGGTCGAAGAAGTCCGCTCCTGGGGCGCCGAAGTTTTTCTCATCCAGCAACTCTACGAGGGAAACGGCAAGTTCTCCCACCTGCTGCTCGAGCACAAGTATTCGCAGGAGCAGATCGAGGAGGGCCGGGCCGCCATCGCAGAAGCGGCAAAGCGCGCCGGCGCCGAGGTGATGATCGCCAGCCTGCCGGTGCGGCTCCACGCCTACCGCGGCGAGGGCGCTGCGCCGGTCGAATGGGACCCCGAGCACACCCGCGCGCTGCTCAGTGAGCTGCCCGGCGCCTGCTACCAGGCCTTTGAATGGATGAAGGTTGCCCCCGACGGCAGCGTCTATCCCTGCTGCGTTGCGCCCGAAGAGCTCAGGATCGGCAGCGCCCTCAAGGGCGATCCTCAAAAGCTCTACCACGCCCGCCGCTGGCGCGCGCTGCGCAAAGGTTTTCTCAAGGGGAAAATGCCCGACGTGTGCGAGCGGTGCACACTAAGACAACAATATGTGGACTGGGTGAAGTAATTGCTTGCTCCGTTACCCTATCCCACTGCTGTCATCCTGAGCAGAGCGAAGGATCTCAACCTTTGGGTGCCGGCAGCAAACCGGTGAACGATCGAACGACTGCACGCGGTTATGATCCTTCGGGCTCGCGCCCTCAGGATGACAACACTGAATCTCCGGTTAATTTCCCAACTGCTCCTTGAGCCACGCGCTCACATCCCCGATGGAGGCCTGCGAGACCTCGTGGGCCATGGGGTATTCCTTGTAGGTGAGATTGACCGGCAGCTTCTCCAGCGCGTCGCGCGCGGCGCGGCCGTTTTCAATGGGGAGCACGTCGTCGAGCGTGCCGTGGGTGACGAGGATCGGGAAATCCTTGATGCGCGAGGTATCGAGTTCCTCGAAGAGCTCGGGGACGAATCGCCCGCTCATGGCGACGATACCGGCGATCTTCTCGGGCGCCTTTGCGAGCACGGTGTAGCTCATCATGCTCCCCTGGCTGAATCCCATCAGGTAGACGCGCTTGGGATCGACGTCGTAGGCGGCGATGACCTCGTCGATGAATGCGATGATCTTGTCGCGGCTCTCCTCGATCTGCTTGATGTCGACGCTCACTTCGCCCGTGCGCTGGTCGATCCCCAGATCGAACCAGGAGTATCCGCCCGGAAAGGCGTATTCATGCGGCGCCCGCGCGGCGATCACATAGAGCCGCGGATCGAGAAAGGGCTGGAGGCCGATGAGATCCTTGTCGTTGCTGCCGATCCCGTGCAGGGCGATCAGGACTGGTGGCTTGCCCTCGCTGCGCTCGTCGGGACGGCGAAGGGTGTGCTCAAGTGAGAAGGTTCTCTCGGTCATGGGATGCTCCTTGCCCCAGATATGGCAGGCCAATTGATAGGCGACAAGTCGCGCGCCCAGCACGTTGGGGTGGCACTTGTCGGCGAAGTAGAGGGGTCGGGGACTTGCGTCGTCAGATTTCGTTGGAAGATAGAAGGGGCAATGCTCGATGGTTTCCGGCCTTGCGTCTTCCAGCGGTGCAAACCGTGGTAAGGAGAGCGCAGATAGGACTGAAACAGCCTCTTCACCATAGCTGGGGTCGGTTTGGCAGATATCGAGCGGGACAGGCTTGGCTGTCATGTTGGCCGAGAGCTGCGCAATCTCCCTCAGTCGCTCCGAATACTCCGCCGGTGGGACGCGGCGGGTGAGTTCCCGCGCAGGCGTCAGCCACC
>JAGRBM010000229.1 GCA_020434085.1 Chrysiogenia bacterium
CGGCGATTTCCTTGGTCAACGATTCCGGGGTCACCGGTTTGTGGATGACCTTGTCCACGCCCAGGCGGTAGAGCTCTTCAAAGGTGCGAAAGCCCTTGAAGAAGGCCGAAAGAAAGAGCGACTTGGGGGGCTTCTCATGCGGGGGAAGCACCCGGGCAAGCAGTTCGATCCCCGTGCCGTCGGGCAGCAGGCCATCGACGATCAGAAGGTCGGGCACGGCGATTTCGAGTTCGCGCTCTCCGTCTTCGATGCTGGGCGCGCCCCGGTAATCGCACCCCAAAGAGGCGGCAATCGACCCGATCAAGGAGAGGATGGAGGGGTCGTCATCAATGGCCAGAATGCTCGGCATGTTCCGCTCTGGGGTTCTCAATGGGCGGCAAAGTCCAGGTGTTCGTCTGACCTAGGTTTAGCAAACCGCGCACCCAAGGTCGATGCCACCGAGCAATTGCGTTGGTTTGATGAAAAATCCCATTACCCGCTTGGATCGGGCGTGGGCATCGGCCCTATAATGCGGGCATTGGGATCGAGCGGGATAGCCGGGCACCCGTGCCCGTCATCAGGAGTAGAGGCAGTGGCGCTGTACCGACCCGGTGCGCGCCGATCTGTCGCCGTCCAGCATGACCCAGCCCCTCCAGCGAATTCTCTGCGTAGAAGATGACCCCGATATCCAGACCATCGCGCGGCTCTCGCTTGAGCGTGTGGGGGAGTTCGAAGTGCTCATCTGCGCCTCGGGACGCGAGGCCCTGGAGGCCGCACCGGGCTTTGCGCCCGACCTGATCTTGCTTGACGTGATGATGCCGGTCCTGGATGGGCCCGGCACGCTGGCCGAGCTGCGCAAGCTGCCGGCCTGCGCGCAGACCCCCATCGTCTTCGTCACCGCCCGCGCCCAGGAACACGACGTCCACTACTACCGGAAGCTCGGGGCGGTGGACGTCATCAACAAGCCCTTCGACCCCATGAGTTTTCCCGAGCAGATTCGGGCCATCTGGCAGCGACTATAAAGGGGCAGTCCGCCCGCCCATTTCAAGTTTCAGACAAATATGAAATGATGCTCCTGCCGGAGAACGGGAATACGTCATGTTTGATCTGATTGCGCTCGGACTCTCGCCGTGGTCTGAAAAGGCACGTTGGGCCCTCGATCACAGCGGAATCGATTATCGCGAGAGCGAATACACGCCGATGCTCGGTGAGTACTGGCTTCGCTGGCGGCTACGAAAATTTTCGGGTCGGGTCAGCGTGCCGGCGCTGATCGGCAAGGAAGTGCGCCTCACCGATTCTTTCGAGATCGCGCGGTTTGCCGACGAACATCGCACGCGTGGCGAGCGGCTCTTCCCCCACGAACTCATCGCGCAGATCGAGGAATGGAACGCGCGCAGCGAGCGAGCAACCGATTCCACGCGCGCGCTGCTGATTGAGCGGATGCTTGGCGATCGCGAGGCGCTCTCCGAAGCCCTCCCGCCGATGATTCCCGCGCCGATTCGCCTCTCGCTCACCGCGCTTGCCGCCCAGGGCAGCCGCTTTCTTCGCCGCAAGTACCGTGCGCGCGAGAAATCCCCGACCGACCATGAGAATCTCATCCGCACGGAGCTGACCGTGCTGCGCGGCGCATTGGACGGCGGCGACTACATCTACGACACGCTGAGCTATGCCGACATTGCAATGGCCGTGGTTTTGCAGTTTCTCATCCCGCCGCCCGAGGGAAGCGTCGCGATGGGCCCCGCCACGCGGCGCTGCGCCCGGCATCCGGTGCTGGCCGAGGAGTTCGCGGACCTTGGCCGCTGGCGCGACCGCCTCTACCAGAGGCACCGTTAGGAAGTGATTTGAGCAAGCAGTTTACCTTCATTGCTCTTGCGATTGCGCTGCTGTTGGCGGCCGCGCCCGCTCATGCGCGCGCGCCGGAGGGCAGGAAGCTCACAATCGGCATTGTGCAGATGACCGACGTCATTGTTTACGAGGACGCCGTGCGCGGATTTCGCGAGGGCCTCGCCGGGCTGGGTTACGAGCGCGGCAAGAACCTCACCATCAAGCGGCGGGTCGTGCTGGGCGAGACCAAGGGCCTCTGGGACAAGGTGCAGCTCCTGCTGGCGCTCCATCGCTACGTCGACGAGTTCATCGCGCTCAAGGTCGACATGGTGGTCTTTGTCGGCACGCCCGCGACCGAATACGGGGC
>JAGRBM010000230.1 GCA_020434085.1 Chrysiogenia bacterium
GAACGGCACCGGCTCGGCGCCCAGCTCGCGCAGTTTGTGCTGGATGTCGGAGGCCTGTGCCCGTGCGCGGGTCACGAGCACGCGCTTCCCAAAAAGCGGGCGCGTCTCGAACCACGAGAGTTCCTCGCGAAGACTCACCACCGTGCCGACCACGAAAATGCACGGCGGCCCGAATCCCTCGCGCTCGGCATCGGCGGCGATGTTTTCGAGCGTTGAAACCAGCGTGCGCTGGCGCGGGTGGGTTCCCCACTGGATGAGTGCGCAGGGCGTATCGGCGGCGCGGCCGCCGTCGATGAGCGATTGCGCATTTTTCGCCAGCGTCTTCACGCCCATGTAGATGCACAGCGTTCCGCTGCCCTTGGCGAGCTGGTCCCACTGCACCTGCGTGTAGTCCTTGCCGTCGGCGTCGTGGCCGGTGAGCAGCGTCACCTGCGAACAATGTTCGCGGTGGGTAACGGGAATGCCGGCGTAGGCGGGCGCCGCCACGCCGGAGGTCACGCCGGGAATCACTTCGAAACGCACGCCTGCGGCGCGCAGTTCCTGCCCCTCTTCACCGCCACGGCCGAAGACAAAGGGATCGCCGCCCTTGAGTCGCACGACGTTGGCGCCGGTCTTCGCCTTTTCGACGATGATCTCGTTGATCTTGTCCTGGGGGACGGTGTGGTCGCCGCCCTTTTTGCCGACGTAAATTTTCTGTGCGCCCTCGCCGGCCCAGGAAACCATTTCGGGATTGGCGAGGTAGTCGTAGACGAGCACGTCGCACTCGGCGATCAGGCGTCGGCACTTGAGGGTCGCCAGCTCGATGTCGCCGGGACCGGCGCCCACGAGATAGACCGTGCCGGGTTTCTTCGAATCACTCACTGGCTGCCTCCTCATAAAGGCGCTCGAGAATTTCCTTGCCGCCGTTCTGGAGAATCCACTCGGCCGCCGCGAGGCCGAGCTTGTCTGCGTACTCTGCCGGGCCCTGCACGCGCTTGCGCACGGGATTGGTTCCATCGACGTCGCAGACCAGCCCCTCGAAAGTAAGCATGTGCCCCTCAAGCGTCGCGTGTCCGGCGATGGGAACCTGGCAGCCGCCTTCGAGCCGGTGAAGAAAGGCGCGTTCAGCGGTGGTCGTCACGCGGGTATGCGCGTCTTCGAGTTTCGCCAGCAGCTCGAGCAGGTGATGGTCGTCCTCGCGCGTCTCAATGGCCAGCGCGCCCTGCCCCACGGCGGGAAGCATCATGTCGGGAATGAGCTCCTCGCTGATGTGCTCGGCCATGCCCAGGCGTCGCAACCCGGCCGCGGCAAGGATGACCGCGTCGAAGGTCCCGTCCTGCATCTTGCCAAGACGCGTCCCGACGCTGCCACGAAGAAAGCCGATTTCGAGATCCGGGCGCGCGAGCTTGAGCTGCGCCTGACGGCGAAGACTGGACGTGCCGATCTTTGCACCTTCGGCGAGGGCGGCGAGCCCCGGCCCCTTGCTGCAGAGCGCGTCGAAGGGGGACTCGCGCTCCGGCACGCAGGCGATGATGAGTCCCGATTCGAGCTCGGCGGGCATGTCCTTCATCGAGTGCACGGCGAAGTCGATCTCGCCGGCCAGCAACTCGGCGTCGATTTCTTTGATGAAGAGCCCCTTGCCCCCCACCTTCGAGAGCGCCACGTCAAGAATTTTGTCGCCGCGGGTCTTGATGATCCGCTCTTCAATTTCGATCTCGGGATCGATCCCGCGAATGCGTTCCGCCACCCAGCGCGCCTGCGCCAGGGCCAGCGGAGAACCGCGCGTGCCCAGTTTGAGTTTCTTTGCCAAAGGAGCTGCTCCCGCGGGCCAAGCAGGCCCGGTTGGCGGCGGAGCCTAGCACGGCCCGCGCCGCCGTCCCACTGGTGTCCCCCTGCCCGCGACGGGGCCCTGCGTCGCCCTCATGGCCGTCCAGCGGCGGTCTGGCACATGTGCGGCCCGGATGTGCTACAAGGCTCGCGCCATGCTGATCGAGACACCCCAGGCCCTCACCACGCTCTGCGACGCCATCCGCGCCGACGGCGTCTGTTCATTCGATACCGAATTCGTCTTCGAGCGCACCTACCGGGCACGGTTGGGCCTCGTTCAGCTCGCCTCCCCCGGCGGTCATGCCGGGGCGGTCGATCCGCTGGCGGTCGACGACCTCACCCCGGTGTGGGATCTGCTGCTCGATGAATCGGTGCTGACCGTCGTCCACGCCGGCGAGATGGACTGGAAGATTCTCTACGACAACGTCGGTCGCCTTCCCTCAAAGATCTTCGACTCCCAGATCGCCTCATCCTTCCTGGGCATGGGCGCCCAGCCCGGTTACGGCAAGCTCATCGCCCACTACCTGGGCACCGAGCTCGACAAGAGCCAGAGCTACACCGACTGGCTGCGCCGCCCGCTGAGCGAAAAGCAGATCAGCTACGCCCTCAACGACGTGGTCCCGCTGCTCGAACTCTTTACCAAGCTGCGCGAGCTGCTCATCGCCAAGGGCCGCCTGGAATGGGCCGAGGAAGAGTTCGCCGCTTCCCTCGATGAATCGCGCTACCGCGATCCCGAGCCCCGTGAGTGTTATCAGAAGGTCAAGCGCGCCAGCTCGCTGAGCCCCCGCCAGCTCTCGGCGCTGCGCGAAGCGGCCGCCTGGCGCGAGGAAGAGGCGCTCCGCCGCGACCTGCGACCGGGCTTCATCATCAAGGACGAGGCGCTGATCGCCGCCGTTCGACAGAACCCCAAGAACGTAGGCGGATTAAAGCGCGTGCGCGGCATCAGCGGCGAGGCCGAGCGCTGGGGCGCGGGCCTCGTCGAGGCAATCCAGAAGGGCTACGCCCAGCCCCAGGATTCCTGGCCGCGCTGGGCCAAGGGCGCCCCGCCCGACGATGGCGAAGACGCCGCCGTGGGCCTGATGCAGGTGGTGATGCAGGACGTAGCGGCAAAGCACGAAGTGCCGCCCGAGGTCGTGGCCAACCGCGCGACATTGCGCGCCCTTTACCGCGCCAGTTCCGAGGAACTCGAAGACCCCGACAACCCGGCCTTCCGCGGCTGGCGTGGGCAGGTTCTCGGCCGGCATCTGCACGAGCTGCTCGAAGGGAAGTCGGCCATTGGCCTGGATCCCAAGACGCGCCGGCCGCGTCTGTATCCGGCGAAGTAGCGTCGTTCGCGTTCGCTCGAAAATGAATCCGAATTAACGCGCGTTTAAATGTCGCTTCACCCGGCGGGAGTAGGATGTTTTTCAGCTGCTCAAGGCAGCCTCCTATCCCCGATCCCTTTTCCCCATTCCCCCCGCGGCCCGGCTGACCCCACACAGCCGGGCCGCTGCCCTTTTGTGCGATCACTTTTCTGAATCCCGCTACTGGCAGGGCGCATCGTATGTGCAGACGCCCCGAGAGGGGCGGGAGCCCCAAAGGCTCCGCTGCCGCGAGCATTCCGGTTTCTTCCCCCTGATCCCCTCCCGGAGCGCGGCGGTTCGCTGATCTCCTCCCCCTTCCCCGACGGCGGCCCGGTCACGAAAGTGCCGGGCCGCCTCGTTTTTGCGTGATTTCAGTTACTTATATCCATGAAGTGTTCTTAATCTCTCGTTAAGAGATCCTTCACGCGGCTCGGATACTATCGGGACTGTCAGAACCCTTTTCCCATCCCTACCCGATTGGCCCCGCTTCCCCTGGCGGGGCCTTTCCTTTTGA
>JAGRBM010000231.1 GCA_020434085.1 Chrysiogenia bacterium
AAGTGATGCTGCCCTGGGACCGGGTGACGAGTGTGCAGTTCAACGCCGAACTGACGGAGCTTCGGCGCACGATTCTGGAATCGGGTCATACGCGGCTTCCCGTGTGCGAGGAAGAGCGCGTCGTGGGGGTGCTGCATGCCAAGGAATTTCTGGCCTATCTCGAGAGCGGCGCAAAGGACTGGCACACGATCATTCGGCCGCCGCTGCGCATCGACGACAACGATTCACTGCTCGCCACGCTGCAGCGCATGCAGACCAATCGTTACCACATGAGCTTTGTCTACGCCGGCGACGGCACGTTGCTGGGAATTCTGACGATCGAGGACATTCTCGAAGAAGTCGTTGGCGACATTTACGACGAAGATGACGACGACTTCGTGCGAAAGCTGCTGGCCAGCCGCGTGGAGCTGCGCTCGCGGCGGTAGCTATTCTCCCAAGTATGCCTTGCGAACTTCTTCGTTGGCGGCGAGTTCCTTGGCGGGGCCCTTGAGAACGATCTCACCGACTTCAAGGACATAGGCGCTCTGCGCGATGCGCAGCGCGAGGTGCGCGTTCTGCTCGACGAGCAGGATGGTCATGCCCTGGCTGTTGATCTCCTCGATGATCTCGAAGATCTGCTTGACCAGCAGCGGCGCGAGACCGAGCGAGGGTTCATCGAGCAACAGCAGCGTCGGCTCGCCCATCAGGGCGCGCGCGATGGCGAGCATCTGCTGCTCGCCGCCCGAGAGCGTGCCCGCGCGCTGGCGATAGCGCTCTTTGAGACGCGGGAAAAGCCCCAGCACACGTTCGAGGTCTTTGTCGTAGTTGTCCTTGCGCAGGTACGCGCCGAGTTCGAGGTTCTCGTGCACGCTCATCTCCGCAAAAACGCGGCGGCCCTCGGGCGAGTGACAGATGCCCGCATTCACGATGGATTCAGGGCTCGCGCCGTCGATGCGCACGCCGTTGTAGGTAATCGTTCCGCCACTTGGCTTTTCGAGTGCGCTGATCGTGCGAAGCAGCGTGCTCTTTCCCGCACCGTTGGCGCCCACAAGCGTGACGATCTCACCGGGATTGATCTCCAACGAGATGCCCTTCAATGCGTGGACGGCGCCGTAGTGGACGTGCAGGTCTTCGATGTGCAGCAGCGCGCCCATTACAGCTCCACCTCCTCACCCAGGTAGGCCTCGATGACCTTGGGGTTGGCGCGGATCTCCGAGGGGCTTCCCTCGGCGATTTTCTCGCCGTAGTCGAGCACGGCGATGCGCTCGCAGAGTCCCATCACAAAGCGCATGTCGTGTTCGATGAGCAGGATCGTCAGCTTGAGCTCGTCGCGAAGGCGCAGCACCAGCCGGCGCAGGTCCTCGGTCTCCTGGCTGTTCATGCCGGCGGCAGGTTCATCGAGCAGCAGCAGGCGCGGATTTGTCGCCAGCGCGCGCGCGATTTCGAGCCGGCGCTGGTTGCCGTAGGAAAGTGCCGTTGCCGGATCGGCGGAAACCTCGGAGAGGCCGAGCAGCTCAAGGAGCTCCCCGGCGCGGGCCTTGAACTCGGCTTCTTCGGCGCGGAACTTCTTCGTGCGAAGCAGTGCGCCCCAGAATCCGTATCCGAGCGCGCCGTAATAGGCGAGCGAGACGTTCTCGATCACCGTGAGCTCTGGAAAGAGGCGGATGTTCTGGAAGGTGCGCGCGATGCCCGCGCGGTTGATGTCGAAAGGTTTCGCGCCGCCGATTTCTTTTTGATCGAAGCGGATGCGCCCCTCGGTCGGCGCGTAGATCCCGGTGATCAGGTTGAACACCGTCGTCTTGCCCGCGCCGTTGGGGCCGATGAGCCCGACGAGCTCGCCCTCCTGCAAATAGAAGTCGAGTTCCGACACAGCGGTCAGGCCGCCGAAGCGCTGGGTGATGGCTTCGAGGGAAAGGAGGCTCATTGGTCCTCCTTCTTCGTGCCCGGAAGCAGACGGCCCAGAAATGCGAGGCTCATCTCGCTGCGCCCGAACAGTCCCTGCGGACGCCAGACCATCATGGCAATCATCACGAGGGCGTAAGCCGGCATGCGGTATTGCGAGAGATCACGAAAGGCCTCGGGAACGATCGTGAGCACAACGGCCGCCACGATGCTGCCGGTAATCGAGCCCATGCCGCCGAGCACCACAAAGACCAAAATCTCCACGCTGCGCAGGAAAGTGAAACTGTTGGTATGCACATAGCCCTGGCTCTGGCTGAAGAGCACGCCCGCGACGCCGCCAAAGAACGCGGCGACAACAAAGGCCTCGGTCTTCACCCGCGTCGCGCTGATTCCCAGGGACTCAGTTGCGATCTCGTCGTTCTTGACCGCGACATAGGCGCGCCCGCGCGTTGAATAGGCCAGATGCCAGATGGCGACGATGGTCAGCAAAACCATGGCGTAGGTCTCGAAGATGCCCTCAAAGCGCACGTCGTAGTCGTAGTTTGAGGGCACCACGGAAAACCCGCGCGCGCCGCCAACGGCATCGATGTTCAGGATGATGATGCGAATGATTTCGCCAAAACCCAGCGATGCAATGGCCAGATAATCGCCGCGCAGCCGCAGCGTCGGAATGCCGACCAGCACCCCTGCCACCGCGGCGCTGAGGCCTCCCGCGAGTATGACCGCCACAAAGAAGAGCGCGCGGGAGAGCGCCATTGGCAGGTGCAGGCTCTCGTGGAAGAACGCCTGCATCTCCGCGCCGCCGTAGACGCTCAGCGCGGCGGCCACGTAGGCGCCGATCGCCATGAAACCCGCGTGTCCAATCGAAAGCTGGCCGGTGAAACCGTTGATGAGGTTGAGGCTCACCGCGAGGATGATGTTGATCCCGACGAGCACGAGCACCTGCGCCACGTAGGCATTGCCCAGCCCTGCCGCGACGCGATCGAACGCAAAGAGCAAAGCCAGCGCGATCACCGGCATTGCGCCGCGCGGCAGGCGGCGAAGCTTTGCTGCAAGCGCGTCGGCCACTTACACCTTCTCCTTCGCGGTACTGCCCAGCAGCCCGGTCGGGCGAACCAGCAAGATGACGATGAGGATGACGAACGCAATCGCGTCGCGGTAAGTCGAGGAGAGGTAGCCCGATACCAGCGTTTCGGCCACGCCGAGAATCACGCCGCCGAGCATGGCGCCCGGGATGTTCCCGATACCGCCCAGTACCGCCGCCACGAAGGCCTTGAGCCCCGGCATGAGTCCCATCAGCGGCTCGACCTTGGGGTTGTAAAGCCCCACCAGAATTCCCGCGGCGGCGGCGAGCGCCGAACCGACGGCGAAGGTGAAGGCGATGGTCTTGTCGGTGTTGATGCCCATCAGGGCCGCGGCCTGCCGGTCGTAGCTCACCGCGCGCATCGCCCGGCCCATGCGCGTGCGATGCACGATCCAGGTAAGGCCCGCGCAGAGCGCGAGGCTGACGACGAGCACCACGACCTGCACGTTGTTGACGGGAACCGATCCGACCGTAAAGAGCGTGGACTTGGCCAGCAGTTCCGGCGGGACCTTGGGGTCGGGGCCGAACACGATCTGCCCGCTGTATTGAAGAAAAAGCGAGACGCCAATCGCCGTAATGAGCGGCGCCAGACGCGGCGCGTTTCGCAGCGGGCGGTAGGCCACGCGCTCGATCAGCATTCCCACCGCCGCGCAAACCACCATGGAAATGGTCAGCACCGTAAACAGTCCGATGATGCTCGGCCCATCGTCGAAGCCCAGCGCGCGGGCCGCGTAGTAGCCGGTCATCGCGCCAAGCATGTAGATCTCGCCGTGGGCGAAGTTGATGAGCTTCAAGATGCCGTAGACCATGGTGTAGCCCAGCGCGATCAGGGCATAGATCGACCCCCAGGCCAGGCCGTTCACCAGTTGCTGAAAAAATACGTCCACGAATCTCTCTTGCGCGCTTCCGGTCCGTACGGCAGGAGGGGCGAGTATGACCCGCCCCACCATCCCGAAGCGCGCTTCAGGCGTTTCGGTCAACTTACATCTGCGCCACTCAGGGCTCGATGCGTTTTACGAACTTGATCTGCTGATCCTCGATCTTGAGGATCACGATCGGCTTCTCTGCATTGCGCTCGGCGTTGATGGTGATGGAACCCGTCACGCCGGGAAAGCCCTTCGTCGCGGCGATGGCATCGCGAATCGCCGCCGGATCGGCCGAGCCGGCGCGCTTGATCGCGTCGGCAATCAGCTTGCCCGCGTCGTAACCCAGCACCGCCATGGCATCGGGCTTCTTCTTGGAACCATCGGCGCCGGCGGTTTCGCCGTAGGTCTGTTCAAATTTCTTGATGAAGTCCTGCACCGTGGGATCGGGATCGTCGGCGGAGTAGTGATTGCTGAAGTAGGAATTGTTGACCGCATCCTTGCCGATCTCCAGTGTGACCGGTGAGTCCCAGGCATCGCCGCCGAGCAGCGGCACATCGATGCCGAGTTCGCGCGCCTGCTGCGCAATCAAACCGACTTCGGTGTAGTAACCGGGAATGAACATGACTTCGGGTTTGAGCTCGCGAATCTTCGTGAGCTGGGCGCGAAAGTCGGTGTCGCCCTCGGTGTAGGATTCCTGCGCGAGGATCGTGCCGCCAAGATCCTGGAACTTCTTCACAAAGAACTCGGCCAGACCAACCGAGTAGTCGTTCTTCACATCGACCAGCACCGCGGCCTTCGTCGCCTTGAGGTCTTCCACTGCAAAACGCGCCATGGTGCCGCCCTGGAAGGGATCGATAAAGCACACGCGGAAAATGTAGTCGCCGACCCTGGTGACCTGCGGGTTGGTCGACCCCGGGCTGATCATGGGAACCTTCGCGCGCTGGGCCTCGGGCGCTGCGGCCAGCGAGCGCGAGGAGGCCATCTCACCGAGCACCGCAACGACCTCGTCCTGCCGGATGAGCTTGAGCACCGCGGTGCGCGCCTCTTCGGGCTTGGACTGATCGTCTTCGGTGATGAGCTCGATCTTCTTGCCCAGCACGCCGCCGGCGGCGTTGACCTCATTGATCGCCAGCTCAAGCCCCTTGTGGGAGCTTTGCCCGAAGGTCGCGGTCGGACCTGTGAGCGAGGCGTATTCGCCGATCTTGATGGTGGCCGATTCGGCCTTTGCCGACGAGGCACCGCCTCCGGCGGGCGCGCCCTTGCCGCCCTGGTCGCAACCCATGGGCGCAAATGCGATCAACAGGGCCAGCGTGAGTTTTGCAATTGTCTTCATCAGAGTCTCCCCCCGGAGTGGTTCGGCTTCTTTACTTACGGGATGCAGCCCGAAGCTGTCAACGCGGGCGCTTATCAGTCTTCTCCGCCCTTGAGCTCCCCGCGCAGGGTGGCGAGCGCTTCTTCAAAATCCGCGGGCAGCGGCGCCTTCGCCGATACCTGCTTCTTTGTGTCGGGATGCGCCACCGAGAGCGAGGCCGCGTGGAGCAAGGTGCGGCGCGCCTGGAGCCGCCACTTTCGGGCTTTGGTGTATTTGCGGTCTCCCACGATGGGATGGCCCTCGTGGGCGAGCTGGACACGAATCTGGTTGGTGCGCCCGGTTTCGGGGGCGATCTCCAGCAGCGCGGCTTCCTCGCCGAATTCTTCAAGGGTGGCATAGCGAAGCGCCGCATGCTGGCCGAAGTTCCTGTTGCGCGAAACCATGACGGCGCCCTTGCGCCGCGGGTCGGGCATCAGGTTGTGGACGAGCCGTCCCTTTTTCTGCGCCATGGTGCCATGCACCAGCGCCAGATAAGTGCGGCCGGGCTCGTGGGTGCGGAATTGCTGCTCGAGCGCCTGCTGGGCCTTCGCCTTTTTCGCGATGGCCAGCACGCCGGAAGTCTCCCGGTCGAGCCGGTGGACCATGTAGGCCTTCGTTCCCGAGCTGCGCAGATAGTCGTCGGCCCAGTCGCGCAAGGTATCGCGCTCGCCCTTGGGCGTGGGCACGGTGAGCCAGCCCGCCGGTTTGTTCACCAGCAGCAGCGCGCTGTCTTCATGGAGGATGGTCGGTTTTTCTCGTGCCACGGCGCCCCCGAGTGTAGAAACCCCGGCCGGAAATGCACCATTCGGAAACCCGATTCCCGCCGGCGCCTGGGCGGCGGCGGGCTGACCATGCGGCCAGTAACTGCTGACGCATTGCGCGACATTTGGCCTACACACATGTTCACAAATGTTTATTACTTAATGATTACAGAAAGTTACCTACTTAAATAGTGCTGGCATTACCAGGGGGCATTTGGTAGGATTTGCAAGCCGATGGGGACCGAATTCGGGAGGGGATTCCGGTGAAGGCAGTATCCACCAAAACTCAGAGCAAGCCGCAGGTGACGCACCGCGTTGGGCACGTACGTCAATGGAGCGTTGCACGTCGCGCGGCCGTCGGCGCCGCAGCCGTTGCGGCGGCCAATCTGCTCTGGAACTTCGGTTTCGAAATCGCAGTCCACGTCCCCGGGACTGCCGCCTATCTCAACGAAAATTTTGCCGGAACCTACCGGCTCTGGACCTGGGGATTCTTCCTGGGTTTCTCCCTGATCGCATTGATCGGCCTGTGGCTCGACGATGATCAGGAAGAAACCGGCAATTTCCCCGCCCATCTGTTCCTGCAGTTCTTCGCAATCGCCTCGACCGCCAGCGCGTATCTGCTCGGCATGCAGACCACCGCGCTCTGGCAGATCAGCTTCCTTGCCGCGGGAATGGCCGGCATCCTGCTGTTCGATATGCAGGTCGTCGTCGCCGGCCTGACCAGCTTTGCACTGCTGGTGATCGCGGGCATCGTGGTTGAGCAAACCGCTGTCCTCCCCGCGGCGCCGCTGTTCGCCAAACTCCCCACGACCGAGGGGCTGCTGGCCACCTGGTGGCAGGTGGGACAGGCGGCCACCTCCATGTTGATGATCGGCACCACCATCGGCGTGTGCGGCTTTCTCGTCGTTCGCAGTCGCCGTCAGGAAAAGCTTCTTCGCAAGCTCTCGAACACCGACGACCTCACGCGGGTACCCAATCGTCGTCACTTCCTCGACCGCCTCGAATCGGAATTCGATCGCTCGCGCCGCCATGGGAACACGCTTTCCTTCGTGATGATCGATCTCGATTTCTTCAAGGCCATCAACGACGAGTACGGCCACCTGGTCGGCGACCGGGTGCTGGCGACCATTGCGGGCGTGATCAAGTCCTGCCTGCGCGGCTCGGACCTGCTGGGACGTTACGGGGGTGAGGAATTTGCCCTCATGCTTCCCGAGACGGATCTCAAGGGCGCCATTCGCGTGGCAGAGCGTTGCCGCGCGCTCATCGAGGACACCCAGATCGTTGTGGGCGGCACCGTGTTCTTCACCGTGACTGCAAGCATGGGAATCATCTGCTCGGACAATCCCGACATCCGCGTCCTCGATGACATGATTCGCCTCTCGGATGAGGCCCTCTACCAGGCCAAGGCCGCCGGACGAAACCGCATCGTGGCCGCACAGCCCGTGGCCAAGAGCGCTGCCGGCAACGGAACCCACGGCTGAGGTCGATCCGCCCCCTCCATCACACCTGCAATTGCGCATTCGGCCCGGCACTCGGTGAGACAACTCACTGGTATGCGCGCGCCCGGCCCGCTAAACTGCGAAAATCGTTGCTTCGACGCGGGGACGCGCTACAGGCAAGGAATTGTGCGAGGGCCGCGGCGCCAAACATCAAGCTTCCAACGGGCTGCCCTGCTTGCTGCCATCTGCGCGGTGCTGCTCTCGTATGCCCGCCCGGCCCAAGCCCAGTCAGGTGGCCAGGCGCTTGGCGTCGATTACATCCTGCTGATCGACGCCTCCTATTCCATGCTGCTCGATCCGCGCAACCCGGGGCAGGCCTCCGAAGATGTCGGCGCGGCCATCGATGAGTTCGTTGCCAGGAACGGGCGCAAGCCCGTCACCGGAGAGCTCAACCTGCGCTCGGGCCTGTTCAAGCACGTCATCTCCGTTGCCGACCGCCTGCTGCAGAGCGCGACCGACCAGACGACTGTCGCAGTCTATGCGTTCAACGACGAAATCGTTCACTCCCTGGTTCTCGAGCTCGACGCCGACAACAGGACACGAGTGACCGGGTTTCTCCAGAACATCTCCGTCGGTGGCGAAGGAACCGCGATCTTCACCTCTGTCAACGAGGCGCTCGACCGCGTCGCCTCGCTGCGCGCCAGATCCGACATCCGCCGCAGGTCGACGATTTTTCTCTTCACCGACGGCAAGGAGAACCACGAAGATATTTCAATCGATGAAATCCTGGATCGATTCGGGCTACTGCGCTCCGATGAAGAACACTTTTTGTTCTGGCGCTACTACTACCCGCAGGTCGAGGGGACTTCCCATGCCCGGGAAGCTGACGAAAAACCCGAATTGCTCGAACAGCTCGAAGAACACGGGGTAGAGCTCTATGACCTCAGCGATCTCGACACCGTCTTCGAGAAAGAGTCCGTAGATGTAGAGCCCGCAGCCCTCGATGTCTCGGTTCCGGCTACCGGCGGCGCAGCGCGGAGCGAGCTCGTGCTTCGAACCAGTGAGAAGCGTACCGAACCCATGGACCTGCGTCTGCAGGCCGAGTTCCCGGAGGCCGCCGCCGACGGCGTGCAGGTGCGCGCCGAACCACAGTCCATCGTCCTCGATTCCGGGGACGGCACCGCCACGCTGGAGGTCTCCCTCCACGTCACTCGTGACCCGGCCCAACCGGAGACCCGCGAAGATCGGAGCTACGAGGGTGCCATCCGGCTGACTTCCCCGCAGGTCATGCTGCTCCAGCCCTCGCGCGTTCCGGTGACCATCACGGTCAAGGGGAGTGTCCCGCCGGCGATCACCGCGCCGACGTTGGCCAAAGCGCGCGAGCCTGGGTGTGCGATCTGGACCTTCTTCGCCCTCGCGTTGGCCGCGATTGCCCTCGCCTTTGGGCTCCTGCGCTGGAATGCGTGGTTCTGGCCTGGCGGGCAAAACGCGGATTCGATCCTTGTCGTCAGCGACCGGGACGAATTTGCCGAGCGCGTCGGAGCAGAGCTTCGAAGGCTCGGGGAGCGGCCCACGCTGGCCCGGAGCATGCCGCAGGCCCGCGGATTGCTCCGGCACCGCAGCTTCCGCCTCGTCCTGCTCGACGAGCGGCTCGCCCACAATCAGGGCGAGATCCGGGAGGCCGGCGGCAAGCGATGTGCACTCGTCGACGCCGGGCTCGCCGATGACTTGCTGCGTACGGCGCTGGTTGCCGCCCTCGGCTGAGGACTCGACCAAAGTCCCCGATTGCGCAGGACCGCTTTCTTCATGTACACAATCAGGCTGTGAAACTCTCAGACGCAATCGATCTGCCAAAGCGTGCCGGGAAGGGGCTGCGCGGCCTGCCCTCGCGCGCGGGATTTTTCTTTGGGCGCCGTCCGCGCGTGGGCGCCCCGCCCGGGGAATTTGCCGACACCAGCGGACACCAGGAATCGCGCATCAGCGTCATTTCCTTCAATGACGATGTAATCGAGGAACGCACCTGCGCCAGCGCCAAAGAAGCCCTCGCCATTGCCGGCGATGAAACCCGGCGACACTGGGTCGACATTCAGGGCCTGCGCGATGTGTCCATGATTCACAAAATCACGCGCGGGCTGGGACTCCACGATCTGGCGATCGCGGATGCGATCAATACGCCCCAGCGTCCCAAGTTTGAACACTATGAGGATCATGTCTTTTTCATCGGTCGAATGTTTCGGTTGACTGATTCGGGCCACCTCTTCCCGGAGCAGTTCAGCCTGTTCCTGAAAGCCAACATTCTGGTTACCGTGCAGGAGAATCACGGCGACGTGTTCGATCCCGTTCGCGCCCGGCTGCGCGATCCGCAGTTCCAGATCCGTCATTCGGGCGTCGCTTACCTCGCCTACGCCCTGATCGACACCATGATCGACGCGGTCTATCCGGTTGTCGACGCGCTGGGCGACCAGCTCGAAGAGACTGAAACCCACATCACCGGCGATCCCATGCCGCAGGATTTCACCCGGCTCCACGACATCAAGCGCGAACTGATGCATCTGGGGCGCGCGCTTCGTCCGCAACGCGAGGCAGTCAATGCCTTCTTGCGCAGCGAATCCTCTCTTGTGGATGAGAAGGCGCGCTTCTACCTGCGCGACACCTATGACCACGCGATCCAGACACTGGAAACAGTGGACACCTACCGCGATCTCACCGGAGAGCTGACCGATCTCTATCTTTCGGTTGTCAGCAACCGCATGAACGAGATCATGAAGGTGTTGACCATCATCTCGACCATCTTCATCCCGCTCTCCTTTCTCGCGGGCGTTTACGGAATGAATTTCCACTACATGCCCGAGTTGGCGCAGCCCTGGGGCTATCCCATCCTGCTGCTCGTCATGGCGAGCGTCGCCGGCGGGATGTTGTTTTTCTTCCGTCGAAAGGGCTGGCTGGGCAGTCGCGGGCGGCGTGAGCGATTCGATCGCGCGATGGGGTATGGCCGGGAGGACGAGCAGCCGTGACCCGCGAAGAACTCGCTCTATTGGCGGAAGATCTGATCGGAATGAGCCCCAAGACCCAGGGGAGGGTGCTCGATTCCCTGATTATCATTTTTGCCTTTGTTCTTGTTCGCTTCCTGCTCGTCCGGATCATCAACCGGCGCATCGACGATGTGCGCACCGCCTACCAGTGGCGCAAGGGCGTGAGCTACGCCTGCACCCTGTTCGCACTGATCGCCATGGGGCAGACCTGGTTTCGGGGCATCGAGCATCTGGCCACGGTGCTGGGGCTTGCCTCCGCCGGTATCGCGGTCGCCCTCAAGGATCCGATCGCCAACCTGGCGGGCTGGTTCTACATCGGATTTCAAAAACCCTTTCGCGTCGGCGACCGCATTCAGGTCGGCAAGTTTGCCGGTGACGTCATCGACCTGCGCCTTTTCCAGTTCTCCCTGATGGAAATCGGCAATTGGGTGCAAAGCGATCAGAGCACCGGCCGCGTCATCCGCGTGCCCAACAGCACGGTCTTTCGCGAACCGGTGGCCAATTACTCCGACGGCTTCGATTACATCTGGGACGAGATTCCCGTGCTGGTTACCTTCGAAACGAACTGGAAGAAGGCGCGGGGCATCCTCGTCGAGATCGCAGACAAATACGCTGCGCCGCTCTCGGAGTCGGCCTCACGCCAGGTGCAACAGGCTGCCCGCCACTTTATGATCTTCTATTCAAAGCTCACACCGATCGTTTACACCAGCACCCGCGACAACGGGGTGCTGCTCACCATGCGCTATCTGTGTAATCCGCGCAGCCGACGCACCAGCCAGCACACCATCTGGGAGGCGATTCTCGAATCTTTTGGGCAGCATGACGACATCGATTTCGCCTATCCCACGATGCGCTACTACGACAACGCCTCCGAGGGAAAACCGGGCCTGATGCCCGAGGGAGCGCCGGGCAAAGCCGGCAAGGGTTAATCCGGAATGAAGGAACACTTTCAGTTCATCAGCGAACCATTTCGCGAAATTCTCGCACTGATTGTCCATTGGCTTCCGTTTCTGCTGGTTGTCGCGGCGGTGATCGGCCTTTTATCGCTCGCACGTTACTTCCTGCTTGCCCGTCAGGCCGAAACCCACGGCGAGAACCGTCTGGCGCGACAACTCATCATGCTCGGACTCACCGGTGCCGGCCTGATTTTCATCATTCTGGGCATGCCCATTGGAGATGCTGCACGCGGACAGCTCCTCAGCCTGCTCGGCCTTGTGGTCACTGCGGCGATCGCGCTGTCTTCCACAACCTTCCTTGGAAATGCCATGGCCGGCCTGATGCTGCGCGCCGTGCGCAACTTCCGGCCCGGCGATTTCGTCCAGGTGGGCGAACACTTCGGGCGCGTCTCCGAACGCGGCCTCCTTCACACGGAAATCCAGACCGAGGACCGCGACCTGACCACGTTGCCGAATCTCTATCTGGTCACCAACCCGGTGCGGGTCGTGCGTTATTCGGGCACGGTGGTATCAGCGACCGTCTCACTCGGCTATGACGTGCCGCGCAAGCGCGTGCTGAATTGTCTCAAAATCGCGGGCGAAGAAGCGGGCCTCGAAGACCCCTTCGTGCAGATCCTCGAACTCGGGGATTTTTCCATCACCTACCGCATTGCTGGAATCCTGCGCGAGGTGAAGGTTCTCATCACCGCGCGCTCGAAGCTGCGCGAATGTATGCTGGACACCCTCCACGACGACGGCATCGAAATCGTTTCGCCGACTTTCATGAATCAGCGCCAGCTCCCTCTGGACAGGGTCTTTATTCCCAAGAAAGAGCGCAACGTCGAGCCCGAGCCGGAGGAAGAACCTGTTCCCGAAGAACAGATCTTCGACAAGGCAGAAGTCGCAGAAGAACGCGCGTCCATTCAGGAAGCGCTCACCGCGACGGCCAAAGAGCTGGCCGCGCTGATGGAAGCCAAGGACATTCCCGAGAGTGAGCGAGGCGAAGCCGAACGCCAGAAGGAAGCCCTCCGCGTGCGCATTGAAGAACTCAAGGCGCAACTTGAAGCAGAACCCCAGGAAGAAGAAACCAACGGCGACGAGAAAGCATCGGAGTAACCGCGCACAAAATGGACAAATATCAGCTCATCGGCGCCGAGATTTCCTATTACACAGGCAAAGTTCACTCCTATCTTCGCTACAAGGACATCCCCTTCGAAGAGATCACTGCC
The DNA here is from genome assembly GCA_020434085.1 of Chrysiogenia bacterium. NCBI lineage: Bacteria > Pseudomonadati > Chrysiogenota > Chrysiogenia > Chrysiogenia bacterium. The sequence goes on from JAGRBM010000231.1 coordinate 12,579, forward strand.
AGCGCGGAGGTCTACGCCAAGACGATTATTCCCAGGACCGGCGTGCGCTTCATCCCAGTGCTGATCACGCCGGAGGATGAAGCTGTCCAGGACACGACCGAGATCATCGATTTTCTCGAAACGCGTTTTCCCGAGCCGAGCGTCTATCCGGACACCC
>JAGRBM010000232.1 GCA_020434085.1 Chrysiogenia bacterium
AACGTCATCGGACGGTAGGGGCGTGGCTTGCCCCGCCCGTCGCGGGAAGGCAGTTTCGTTCACGATCACGTTCACGTGTACGTTCACGGCCAGACACTGCATCGCATTCGCGTTCGTGAACGTGATCGTGAACGAATGATTTCAGAAACAGTTGCAGCTCACCGCACTTCGAGATTCTCCGCCTGCCCGAGCAGTTCGAGCGCGGCGCGCAGCTCGGCGAGGGCGCTCTCGCCGAGGCTTCCCTTTTCGATGATGAGGTAGCGGTCCCCCAGCAGGGAGAGCGCCAGGGCGAGGCGCTGCTGGTTTTTCTCCGGGACCTTGCCGGCCAGCTCCACCTGGCCGATGCGCTCCATGGCGAGCGCGGCAAGGAGCGGCTCGACGCGGCCCTCGCTGCGAAGGGCGAGCCAGCGCAGCGGGCCGCCGGCGGCATCCTCGATGTCGGCGATCACCCGCTCGGCAAAATCGCGGGCGATGGCCGCGGCGAAGACGTCCTCGCACGGGGCGCTTTGCGCGGGCAGGTCCAGGCCCAGCACGTAATCGTAGAGCCCGAGCTGCGCGCGCACGATCTGGGGATCGTCGAGGGCGTTCTCGTAATAACCGGTCGCCGGATAGTCGAGCAGCAGCTTGCCGCGCGCGTCGAAGAGGTGGCGCGTGAACTGCCAGGCACCCAGCCCGACGAGCGGATCGAAATACTCGCGCAGGTAGAAGGTCGGCGCGGGGACGAGCGCGCTGGAGATTTTGCTCTGAATTTTTCCCGGATCGAGCGAGGCGCGAAGCTGTGATTTAAATCGCAGCAGCGCGGCGCGCTGCTCGAAGGCGCGGCTGCTTGCGCCGACGATCTCGTGAAGAGAATCCGGCAGGGCGGGGACGCGCCCGCGCTCGGCCTCGCCGGTCAAACCCGCGCAGGCGGCGCTGAAAAAGCGCTCCTGCGCCAGTGCGCGCTCGTCTTGCCGGGCGGGCAGGCCCTCGATGAGGCCCTCGTGCCAGAGGGTGAAGCTCCAGCCGCGCCAGACAAAGTAGCCCGCCAGTGCCGCCAGCGCGGCCAGCGCGAGCAGCCCCATGCGGCGGCGCTTGATGCGTGAGATTTCCACCTGTGGGTCCATCGGGTTACACTCCGGCAAGAGCGATCAAAGCGTGCGCGGCGCCCGATCGGGGACGCCGCTGGAGGGGCACTCTAGGCCAGTGGCCCGGCCCCCACAAGCGCGCGCGCTCTTTCGAGAACTCGCGACGGGGAGAGTCGTTCCTATGATGAGCCGAACCGGGGCCCTTGCCATCCTTCTTGCGCTCGCCGCGCTGCTGGCGCTCTCGCCGGGCGCTGCGAGCGCCAAGCTCTACAAATATCGCGACGCCAGCGGCGAGTGGGCCTACACCAACGATCCCGACACCATTCCCGAGGGCCAGCGCGCGCAGATGGAGGAGTTCCAGCTCGAAAAGGAACTGCCCTCGGACCTTCCGACCCAGCAGAAACAGGCCGCCGCCGCAGCCACCGCTGCCGAGAACGAAGCCGCCGATGAGAGCAGCCCCACGTTCTTCGCCCGCGCCGTGGCCATGGGCGCCGACATCGTGAGCACGGCGATCCTGCCCCTCGACGCGGCCGAGAACGTCGTCATTGAAAAGGACACGGGCCTCATCGCCCTTCCTGAAACGCTGGCCGAGGCCGAGCAGCGCGCGCGCCCGTATCTTCGCATGCTGCTGCTCTTCCTCATCGTGGTCGCCGCCGGCACCCTGGCGGGCGTCTACATCCGGCGCATCAAGCGCGGCGGGATCGAGGGCATCGCCGGCCTGCCGATCTTCCAGATCAAGGGCTTCCTCTTCGGCGCCAGCGTCTTCATCGGCGGTTTTGTCGCCTGGTTCATCTGGCACGGCGCCCAGCTCAACTGGCGGGCCGAGATCGCCGAGCTCTGGGACGCCA
>JAGRBM010000233.1 GCA_020434085.1 Chrysiogenia bacterium
CGTCCACGCTTGCGAGGAACACCATCTCGCGCGCCGCGAGGTAACCGCCCACGCGCGGGCTCATGCGGGGCTCGATCATGCGCGAGAGCGCACGGGCGGCCTCGCGCACGCCGGCGCGTTGCTGTACGATGCGCTCTCCCTCGTGAAATGGATCATCGCTCATGTGCTTTTGATTCTCCCGGGGGCCGAAGCGATTCGCTTCTTTTGCTCATCCAAGGAAGACGCAGCAGGATCACCACGTGCTAGACAAAGACCGCGCCCGCACAATCTTGTCCCTGGCCCTGCCGATCATCGGCGGGATGGTCTCGCAGAACATTCTCAACCTCGTCGACACGGCGATGGTGGGGACGCTCGGCGATGCCTCGCTGGCCGCCGTGGGCATGGGCGGATTCTTGAGCTTCATGTCCCAGGCCCTGCTCATGGGGCTCTCGGTGGGCGTGCAGGCACTGGCCGCCCGCCGCAAGGGCGAGGGCGCCGAGACCGAGATGGCCCTGCCCCTGAACGGCGGGCTCATGGTCTCTCTGCTCTGCGGCGTGCCGCTCACCATTGCGCTCTGGTATGCCGCGCCCCACTTCTACCCCTGGCTCATCGATGACCCGGGCGTTGTGGCCGAGGGGCTGCCCTACTACCGCGCGCGGATGCTGGCTTCGAGTTTTGTCGCCATGAACTTCTGCTTCCGCGGCTACTTCAACGGGGTGAGCCGCTCGGGCCTCTACATGCGAACCCTCGTCATCATGCACATCTGCAACGTGGCCATCAGTTACTGCCTGATCTTCGGAAAGCTGGGCCTGCCGGAGCTGGGCACCCAGGGAGCGGGCATCGGCACGGCCAGCGCCACGGTGATCGGCACGCTGACCTACGTGATCCTCGCCATGAAGCATGCCCGCCACGCGGGCTTCCTGCGCGCCCGCCCGAGCGCCCAGACGCTGGGAAGGCTGCTGCGCCTGTCCATTCCCAGCGCGATCCAGACGCTGTTTTTCGCTTCGGGCCTGACCGCGCAGTTCTGGATCATCGGCCGCGTGGGCACGGCCGAGCTCGCGGCCGCCAACGTGCTCATCAATCTCATGCTCGTGCTCATCCTGCCGGGGATTGCCATGGGCATTGCCGCGGCGAGCCTCGCCGGGCAGGCGCTTGGGCGCAAAGAGCCCGAAGAAGCCGTGCGCTGGGGCTGGGACGTGACCAAGCTCGCCGCCATGGTGCTGGGCGCGGTGGGACTTCCCATGATCGCGATCCCGCGCGTGCTGCTCTCGGGATTCATCCACGATCCGCAGACGCTCGAGCTCGCCGTCATTCCGCTCCAACTCGTGGGCGCCATCCAGATCGTCGAGGCGCTGGGCCAGATCCTTCAGGGTGCGCTCCAGGGCGTGGGCGATACGCGCCGCGTGATGGTCGTCTCCATCCTCGCCCAGTGGGGGCTCTACCTGCCGGCGGCTTATGTGGTGGGCCCGATGCTCGGGTACGGGCTCATCGGGATCTGGGTGTGTTTTGCGCTCTACCGCCTGCTGCTGGCCGCCAGCTATGTGAAACTCTGGGCCGGGCGAAAGTGGCTGGGAATCGAGTTCTAGGCCGCTTCCAAATTGTTCTGGCGATTTCCCTCGCCGCGTGGGGCCTTGCTCCCTCCTTGTGTCATGAAGAATCTCGCCGACTGGCGGGGTTTGGTTTTGGGGCAGCAACCGCTTCGTGCTCCCCCGTCGCCGGGGGAGCTGTCCGGCAAAGCCGGACTGAGGGGGGCATTCGGCCCTCCTTGGCTGAAACTTCGGAGGGCCCGTAATGGCGCCCCCATCTGGCCTTCGGCCATCTTCCCCCGACCGCGTGGGAAGAGCGGATCGGTGCGCGCTGCCGCGCGAGAGTTCTTGCCCACTTTACGGCGGCGCCCTGACGGCCGCCTCGGCGCCTGAACGGTTTTCGATGTGTTGTTCGTGTTCTTTGATGATTGCTTTCGGCATCCCCGGCCAGCTTTCCGCGCCGCTCAGCGGCGTGAAGGCCGCGGCCGCTTCCACACCGTGGGTGCGCGCAAGCAGCACGCGGTAAAGGCGCGAGGCCCATTTCAGGCGGCTCTTCTCGCCCCCTTCGTGGCGGACCTGGTAGAGGGCGTTGCACAGTGCCATCGCAACCGGCAGGCACATGCTTCGCGCACGCATGGGGCCCTTCTTCGTGGGAATGGGCGGCGCCGGAGAGAGGCGGTCGAAGAGGTTTGCCTCGCGCGAGAGTTTTCCAAACAGCTCACGCGGGCTTCTTGCGCCCATCACCATCCCCAGCCACCAGTTAGCCCGGCGCAGGCAGGCCTCGATCACATCGGGAGCGTTCCTCTCGATCACCCGGTTTCGAACGAGCGCTGCGCGAATGAAGACGGCCCTTCCCGCCTCGGACTTCGGCGCGGCAGCGTCGGCTTCCTGCCCGCGCAGGTGCTTGATCTCCACCTCGCTGCAGTGCGCGAAGGGGCGCTCTTCGGGAAGCGCGCACCCGCCGCGCGCGCGTCGCTGCTGGAAACGCGCCCGCAGGCGCTCCTCGTAGCGGAACAGACGGCAGGCCGCCTCGAAGGAAATGTCGGGATCGTGGCAGTCGCACAGCAGGGTCAGCTCGGCACGGCAGTATTCCCGCAGCGTCAGGACAAAAAGGTGCGCCGGAGAGAAGACACCTTCGAGACGAACCAGTTCGATGGGGAGCCATTGCTCCAGAAATTCCAGCGTCAGTTGCTGGGGCGAGGAGAGCTGCGCGAGTTTGAGAAGGTGCTCGTGCTCGACCTCATCGATCGCCATCGGCGCCAGTTCGGGCAGTGGCCAGGGACCGGCGTTCTGGAACTGGGTAAACTCGTCGTCGAACGACGAGTTCTCCTCGTGGTGCTCCCCCCGCTGGCGGGGGGAGCTGCCCGGCGCAGCGTGAGCGGAGCCGGGCTGAGGGGGGCCGGGCTTGGAAGAGGGGGAAGAGTCGGTACCGGCATTTCTCCCGCTCCCGCCCTCCGGGCACCCTCTCCCGCTGGGAGAGGGGAACTCCTCCTCAACGCCCTCCGCGCCCCCGAGCAAAGACCCCGGATCCTCCAGCAGCTGCGCCTCGATTCCGTCGTAGAGCGCCAGTACCCGCTCGCAGTAATCGGCATCCGGCGCCGCCGCCAACTCCCGCCCGCGCGCCCGCAGCTTGCCCGCGCGCGCCGCGCGCGCCTCCATTTCCGCCATTGTGACAGCCATGGGGCCCTCCTGCTCCGCAATGGCCCACGCCTGCCAGCGCAAACGGGACCCTCAGCCTACACAGGCAGGGTATCGGAGGGGTGTGACATCCGGCGACATTGGCCCCGGGTATTTTTTTCTGGAACGGACGTTCCACCAGCGGTTTTTTCTGATATGATGCCCCGCGTCACCGCGGGAGCCCCCGGAGCAATGGGGCCCTGCAGGTTCAATCTCTGGAGGCACAAGCATGAAGAATCTCAAGGGCCGCGTTGCGGTCGTGACCGGAGCGGCCAGCGGTATCGGGCGGGCGACCTCCGTCGCACTCGCGCGCGAGGGCTGCGACCTGGCCATCACCGATGTGAACGAAGCCGGGCTCAAGGAAACGGCGAAGATGATCGCGGCACTCGGCCGCAAGGTCTCGACCCACGTGGTCGACGTTGCCAGCAAGTCCCAGATGAAGGCGCTGCCCAAGGCCGTCATTGCCGAGCACGGCCACGTCCATATCGTCGTGAACAATGCGGGCGTCTCAGTCACCGCCCCCTTCGAGCATCACAGCATCGAAGACTTCGAGTGGATCATGGGCATCAACCTCTGGGGCGTGGTCTACGGCTGCAAATTCTTCCTGCCCTACATCCAGAAAGAGGACGAGGGCCACATCGTCAATATCTCCAGCGTGTTCGGCATCATCGGCCTTCCCTCGCAGAGTTCCTACGCGGCGACCAAGTTTGCCGTGCGCGGTTTCAGTGAGTCGCTGCGCACCGAACTGGCCCCGCAACACATCGGCGTCACCAGCATCCACCCGGGCGGCGTGAACACCAACATCGTCAAGAGCTCGCGCTTCGTCGACGCCCAGGAAACCGGCGCCAAACGCAAGATCGAAAAAATGTTCGAGCAGCGCGCGATCTCCCCCGATGAGGCGGCAAAAGAAATCGTCGACGGCATCAAGAAGAACAAGGCCCGCGTACTGATTACGCGCGAAAGCCACGTCATCGACACATTCAAGCGCCTCTTCCCGGTTGGCACCAACCGCATGGTGGAGTTCTTCCAGGAACGGATGGGAATGGGAATCTGATCGCGGGGTCCAGGAACAGAACCGTTACAGCTAGGCGGCTCCCGGTGGGAGCCGCCTCTTCTTTGCCTACAAATCCACCTGCACGCCGATTTCCAGCACGCGCCCGGCGGGGATGCCGAAGAACGCGGTGGCCGGCAGCGCATTTCGTGACATGAGCGAGAACAGGCGTTCGCGCCAGAGCGCCATTCCCGGACGCTTGGTCGCGCGAAGGGTCTCACGCCCGAGCAGGAAGGTGCTCTTGTCCACCTCGATGTCGAAGCCCTGCTTGCGCGCAATGGCAAAAAGCTGGCTGACGTCCGGGCGCTCGAGATACCCGTAGCGGGCGATCATCCCGAAGAAATCCTTGCCCAGATCGGTGACGATCACACGCTCCTCATCTGTCAGGTAGGGACGCGGCATCGTCTCAATTGTCAGGAACACGACGCGCTCGTGCAGGACGCGGTTGAGTTTGTAGTTGTGCAACAGCGAGACCGGGGTGCCGCCCGAGTAACCCGTCATCACGATCGCCGTGCCGGGGACGCGGGCAGGCTTTTCTTCTTCGACACTGAAGAGGAAGTCGTGGAAGGGAATCGTGCGTTCCTGCAGCCGCTCGCCCAGGATCTCGCGGCCGCGCTTCCAGGTCGCCATCGAAATGTAGACAACCGCCGCGATCAGGATCGGGAACCAGCCGCCGTGGAAGAACTTGAGCGCGTTGGCCCCGAAGAAGGCGCCGTCGACAATCAAAAATCCCGTCGTCAGGACAATTACTACCGGCAGCGACCAGTTCCACAATCCGCGCATCGCCACGGCGGCGAGGATCGAGGTAATCACCATCGTCGTCGTCACCGCGATGCCGTAGGCCGCGGCCAGGTTGGCCGAGGTGTGGAAGTTCAGCACCAGCCAGATCGTCAGCGCCAGCAGCACCCAGTTCACGCGCGGCAGGTAGATCTGCCCCATGGTGTGCTCGGAGGTGTGGCGCACTTCGAAGCGCGGCAGGTAGCCCATCTGCACCGCCTGGCTGGTCAGCGAGAAGGCCCCGGTGATCACCGCCTGCGAGGCGATGATCGTCGCCACCGTGGCAATGCCCACCAGCGGGTAGAGCGCCCAGCCCGGTGCCATGAGATAGAAGGGGTTGCTCGCGGCCTCGGGGTTGCTGAGCAGCAGCGCGCCCTGGCCGAAGTAGTTGATGAGCAGCGAGGGAAGCACGACGGTGAACCAGGCCAGCCGGATCGGGTTGGCGCCGAAGTGGCCCATGTCGGCATAAAGCGCCTCGCCGCCGGTCACAACGAGCACGACGGCGCCCAGCACCGTCGCGCCGTGCCAGCCGTTGTGGGCAAAGAACTCGATCCCGTAGAGCGGATTTGCTGCCTGGAGGATCGCCGGGTTCTGGATGATCTGGGGAATGCCCAGCGCAGCGAGCACCACGAACCAGAGCAGGGTAAGGGGCGCGAAGATGACGCCGACGCCCGCCGTGCCGCGATACTGGAAGAGAAACAGAAACACCAGAATCACAATGGTGATGGGATCGACGTAGGGATCGAATACCGGGGTTGCGACGCTCAGGCCCTCGATGGCACTCAGCACGGAAATAGCGGGCGTAATCACCCCATCGCCGTAGAGCAGCGCCGCGCCGAACAGGCCAAGCGCGATGAGCACGGGTTTGACGTATTTGCCGCTTCCCGCCGGTGAGCGCGTCGCCAGCACCATGAGGGCCAGGATGCCGCCCTCGCCCTCGTGATCGGCGCGCAGGATAAAGACGAGGTATTTGATGCTGATGATCAGGACGAGCGCCCAGAAGATCAGTGAGAGGATTCCCAGCACGTTTTCGGGGGCGACGTGCACGCTGTGCGGGCCGTTAAAGCACTCGCGCAGAGCGTAGAGCGGGCTCGTGCCGATGTCGCCGTAAACGACGCCGAGCGCCGTATAGGCCAGCAGCGGCAGGGCCGGCGACTTGGGAGTCTCGGAAGATTCAGCATCCATTGGTCTGTCCCCTGATTTGGTGTGGACTGCCTACGCTGCGCCCAGTAGCGCAAATCCCTCGGCAAGGGCAAGCTTGGCATCCTCGTTGCGAACTTCGAAAAGCGCGGCCTGAGCGCCCGCATCGGCGCGAGAACCACTGATGACAATGCTGGAGGGAAGCGGGACGCTCGCGCGAAACCGCCCGCCAAAGCGGATGATCCGCCGCGGATCGCCGCCGGCAACCTGCTCGATGACCGCGCTCACGGCCATGGCCAGCGTCGCCGTCCCGTGCAGGATGAGCCCGGGAAGCCCCGCGAGTTTCGCCACTTGAAGATCTGTGTGGATGGGATTCCAGATGTCCGAGCACTCGGTGTAGACGTGGGCCGCACCGGCGCTGAGCGCGCGCTCCACCTGCCACTCGTGCGGTCCCGGTTCGGGAAGCGCCGGCAGCGCGTACTCGGGCGGGCGGCTCTCGCCGCTCACTTCCACGCCACGGAACATGGTCCCGTACCAGGTCGTCACGACCGGCTGGCCTTTGGCGTCCGTCGTCTCGAAGCGGGTCATCTGGTAGGCGCCGGCGCTGGTGGCCTGCACGCCGGCGATTTCGGCCCGGGTCTCCAGTTTCTCGCCCGCGCGAATCGGCCGGTGGAGAGTCGTGTCCTGACTGGCGTGGACCCCGCGCAAGCTCTCGGCGGCGCTCATGCCGCTGCCCTGCCCCACGCGAAGTGCCAGCAGCGCGGGCCATTCCAGGCTCACCGGGAACACCGGGTGCGCGGCGATGCCGCCCTTGCGGGTTGTGTCGAAGTAAACGGGCGCGCTCTCGCCGATGCCCGCCGCATAGGCCATCAGCCCGCGGGCGTCCGCGTCGCGGGAGAGCGGCTCTCCCACGGTTCCGACCACGGCTGAGTTGAGCGGCACGTCAGGCTTTCTGGTAGAAGCTGTCGTCGCGGGTATCGACCAGAATGCGCTGCCCGCTCTTGATGTGAAGCGGTACCTGGATGCGCACGCCGTTGGAGAGCTCGGCCGGCGTGGTGACAGATCCCGAGGCCGTGTTGCCGCGGGTGCCGGGCTCCACCATGACGATTTCAAGCTCCACATAGTTGGGAAGCTCGACATTCACGACGTTGTCGTTGAAGAAGATCGCCTTGATCTCCAGGTCCTCGGAGAGATACTTGGCCGATTCCCCGATCACGTCCCGAGCCAGATTGAACTGCTCGTAGGTCTCAGTGTCCATGAAAACGGCATCAGGGCCCTCGTCATAGAGATACTGGACCTTGGCGAAGCGGATATCGGGCTGCTCGTACTTGGCGCCGGCTTTTACCGAGTCGCTGATGAGCTGCCCGGTCAGCAGGTTACGGGCCTTGAACTTCACCAGCGTCGCCGCACCGCGGGCGCTGGGGGTCTGGGTCGTGTGTTCGAGAATCACGTAGGGCTCGCCATCGATCAGGATGCGCACGCCCTTGGAAAAATCGGCTGTCGTAATCATTTTGTCCAACCTCGCGTCGTCGGTCGCGGCGTAGTATGATGCCAAGATCGCAGCATGAAAACAGCCCGGCATGACGGTTTTTTACCGCCCCGCCGGCGCCGCCCACGGGGGAGCCAGGATGGTCGAAGACAGCGAATTCCGCATTGAAAAACGCGAGGTTCCGGCGCTGGTGCGCACCCACAAGCACACCGCCCTTGAGGGCTCGTTCATGTGCTCGGCAATCTCGGCCGAGCACACCGGGCGCGAGCGCCTGACCGACCTGCTCAATGGGCCCGAGCCCTTCGTCCCTTTTTTCGAAACCAAACGCCAGGGGGCGACCCTCATCAACAAGGACCACATCTTCGTCGTGGAGCTCAAGGGGCCCGACGTTGCCCACGATGACCAGCTCAGCAACCCCATGGGGGAGATGCACCTCATTGAGCTGACGCTGGGAACCGGCGGCACCTTCGAGGGCCAGTGCCTGGTAACCGGCGCGGCCGGCCACACCCGCACGCTCGATTATCTCAATCGCACCCAGCATCGCTTCATCTACGTCGACGCGCCCGAGGGATACCGCATCCTGAACCTCAATCACGTGATCTCCGTCCGGGACCTCGGCAAGCGATGAGGGCGCAAGTGCCCTTCACGCCCGGGGGTTGAAGACGGGCGACGCATGCGTCGCCCCTACACGTGGACAAGTCTCGCGCAATCACGCGCTGCAACGAATGAGAAACCCCTACAGTCCCGGACCATTGAAAAGCAGATCGCCTGCACATTCCATGCTTGTGTAGGGGCGAGGCATGCCTCGCCCTCCCACGCGCAATCGCAACATAAAAACGGCCTCCCGATGGGAGGCCGTTTTCGTTTCGATTCGTTGCACAGCTAGACCAGTCGTTTGAGCCACTTGAACTTGCCCTCGGTGTAGGGCGGGTAGAGGATCGAGGGGTCGATCA
>JAGRBM010000234.1 GCA_020434085.1 Chrysiogenia bacterium
AGAGTAGCCGCTGGGTTACCGTCCCCGGCAATGATGCCCCGAACGCCCACCCGCCGCAATTGCCCAAAATGAGACGCCGCGCCGGCCCGAAAAAGTGCGGTCCATCTCGGGTCATTTCGGGTCATCTCGGTCCATCGTGGGTCATGTGACTTGATCGCGCGCAGCGCGTCCCCATACTGAAATAGTGACAGAGCGGAGACGCGGTCCGTTGGTGCAACCGCCCGCGCGTCTCCGAGAGGCTTCGCCTCCCCTCGCCCCTCTCCCTTTCATGGAGAGGGTGCCCGGAGGGCGGGTGAGGGTGAGAGGTTCGTACCGGCAAGGTGCATTCCACCCTCACCCTCGCTTCGCTCGACCTCTCCCTGAAAGGGAGAGGTGAGGAGAGGAAGAGCCCGCCGGCACACCCCCTGCGCCGGAACGATCTCTTTGCGCGCGAAAGGAGACGCGGAAGAAAAAATTTTTGGAAAATGTAAACACGGGCCGCGATCTAGGAAGGGTGAGGAATCCCGCACGCGCCCGCAACCTCGCGCACCGCGGCGCTTCGGCAACGCGGCAAATTTCTGAATCCCGCGTGGGCAGGTCCGCATCCTTGGGGGCGAGTTGCAAATCTTCCCCCAAGGAGTCCCCCATGAACATCATCGATCACCTCAGCCTTGGCGTTCCCGACATCGAGGAAGCCTGCAAGTTCTACGACGGCCTGTTCGAAACCCTCGGGTGCAAGCGCCTGGCCACGATGGAGACGCTGGCTGCCTACGGCAACGAGGCCGTGCAGTTCGTTCTCATCAAACCCTTCGACGGACAGGAGCATAGCGCGGGCAACGGCACGCACATCTGCTTTGTCGCGGAGTCGCCCGCGGCAGTCGATGCCTTCCACAAGTTCGCCACCGAAAACGGCGGCACCTGCGAAGGCGCGCCCGGGCCGCGCCCCGGCTATCCCCTGCCGGATGTCTATACCGCCTTCGTGCGTGACCCGCATGGGCACAAGCTCGAAGCGATTCACAAGGGGTTCGCGAGCTGATTGCGATCCAATGCGCCTGTGGCAAGTGTGCCCCCGCCCGGTAATCCTCCGGGTGGGGGCACGCTGCCTTGCGAGCCCCTTCGCACGCGGTTAGTCTCCGGCCTGTCTTGTAAGGAGGCGTTTCATGCCGGCAGTAATCACGGGCGATGGCGGATCGATTGCGTATCCCAAGGTGGGCAGCGGGCCCCGGCCGGTGCTGCTCATTCCGGACTGGCTGTTCTCGGGCATGTACTGGCAGGACGTGATGGACGCCCTGCCCCACGATCGCTTCACGGTGATGATGCCCGATCTTCGCGGCACGGGACTCTCCCACCATCCCGAAGCCGGCGGCCACGACCTCGATCGCTTCGCCGACGACCTCGTAAGCCTGATGAGCCAGGAGAGCGCTTTCGATAAGAAGTGGATCCTGGTCGGGCACGGCATGGGCGCGCTGCTCGCCCAGCGTGCGGCCGCGGTCTACAAGCGCAAGGTGGGCGGTCTCGTGCTGGTGGCACCGATGCCGCTGGGCGGCATGGCGCCGGAGGGCGAGGCCGGCGAGCTGGCAAAGGAGCTTGCCGCCGACCGTGACCACGTTGAGGAGATCCTGCCCTTCCTGTTCGCCGGCGAGGTGGATGAGGACGATGCCGACTTGCTGCTCGACGATTTCGAGCAGACCTCGGATGCCTATCTCAGCGAGACCTTCGCCCAGTGGAGCGAGGCCGGAGATTCCGAAAAGATCGCGAAGATCCGCTGCCCGATGCTCCTCGTGACCGGCGGGAAGGACCAGCTCATCCCCGAGGCCGCACCCGAGCAGATTGCCGCATTGGCCAAGTCGGCCTCGCGCAAGAGCTATCCCGAGGCCGGGCACATGATTCCCATCGAGGCCCCCGGAGCGCTGGTCGAAGACATCTGCGCCTTCGAGGCCGCCCTCGAAGAATAACGCTCGCCCATGGGCGCGCCGCCAAGCTACAATTAAGCCCGTGTTCGGACGGGAAAAAGCGCGCCATCGGTTCCAGCCGCTTGGGAAGTGGGCATTCTGGAAAGAATTCTTCCGGGTGGCCCACCAGGAAGAGCTGCTGGCCGATGCCGCGCAGCTCTCCTTCTATTTCACCTTCGCCCTCTACCCGGCGCTCCTGGCGCTGCTGAGCATCGTCGCCCAGCTCGAAATCGGCGCCGTCGACGAGGCGCTCTTCAACCTCTTCGCCACCATCCTGCCCGAGGACGTCATCCCGCTGGTGGTCGGCAACGTCCAGCACATCGTGAGCCAGCCCGGCGGCACGCTGGTGGGCGCCTCGCTGGCCCTCTCGCTGGGTGCCACCCTGCGCGCGGTGCGCGCGGTGGGCCGCATTTTGAACCGCGCTGCCGGGGAGCCCGAGACCCGGTCAATGTGGATGCAGCTTCTCCAGCAGGTCCTGGCCATGTCGCTCATCGGCGGCTTTGTCATCAGCGTGGCGCTCTGGACCGGCATTCTGCGCAACTACCTGGGCCACCTCGACTACGCGTGGGTGGACTTCGCCTGGGTCCTGCTCAAGTGGGCGCTGTTGGTGGGTATCTTCATGGGCGCGGTCTCCCTGCTCTATGCGCTCGCACCGGCCGGAAAGCAGGAGTGGCGCCTTGCCGCGCCGGGACCGCTCGTGGCGGGCCTTGCCTGGACGGGCAGCAGCATCGTGCTGCGCAAGGCGGCCGCCGGGCTGATCGACTATCACGTTTTCTACGGCTCGGTGGGAACGACGATCCTGCTGATGGTGTGGATCTACCTCACCAGCATCTGCGTCCTGGTGGGCGGCCACTTCGAGGCACGCGCCCGCGCCCACGTTGCGGCCAGCCATGCGGCAGAAGAAAGCGCCGAGGCCGAGCTCACCGGCAATCGCCCGCCCCCCGAGGTTTGAGGCCCGTTCATTACCGCGGGTGCAACCCTGGTCGTTGGGCGCTATCCTCCCCCTCCGCCGGAGCAGGGAGCACCCCATGAGTTTTGTCTTGCCCAATTACCAGCACGCGCGCGGCCGCCACTGCGGCTCGGGTTCATTGGCGAACCTGTGCCGCTATGCGGGCCACCCGCTTTCAGAACCCATGGTGATCGGCCTGGGCGCCTCACTCGGATTCATCTACATGGAGAACTCCGCCATGTCGCCGGGCCGGGTGTTCTTCCCGCGCAACAACACACTCGAACAGGACTTCTGCCGCCACGCAGGCGTGAAACTGGAGGTCCACCGCGAGAAGGACCAGCACGCCGCCTGGGAAGGCGCGCGCAATGCGCTCGAAGCGGGCCTGCCGGTCATGCTCAACTCCGACATCTACGAGCTGCACTACTTCGGCTCGCGCACCCACTTCAACGGGCACAAGACCCTGCTCGTGGGGCACGACGAAAAGGGCGCGATCATCTCCGACACCGAGTTCGACGAGATCCAGCACGAACCTCTCGACACTTTGGCCAAGGCGCGCAGCTCGAAGTACCCGCCCTCCCTTGCGGGTGACAGCCCCTGGTACACCTTCGCCTTTGAGAAATCCCTGCGCCCGCTCGAGCGCGCCATCCCCGAGGCCATCGCCGATCAGGCAACAAAGATGCTGAGCGCCAAGGGCAACTTCGGCTGCGGCGGCATGGACATGGCCGGCGAACGCCTCGGCAAATGGGGCGAGGCCGAAGACTGGCAGTGGGCCGCGCGCTTTGCCTATCAGATCATCGAGCGCCGCGGCACCGGTGGCGGCGGCTTCCGGAAAATGTATGCCGAGTTCCTGGCCGAATCCCGCGAGCTTGTCCCGGCAATTGCCGATGCGCGGCTCGACGAACTGATGGCGAAAATCGCCGCCGACTGGACCGCGCTGGGCGAAGAGTGCAAACGCCTCAGCGAGCGCGAGGAGCCCGGCGACTTCAGCGAGGCCGCCGAGCGGATGCGCGAGCTGGCCGGCGAAGAGCGCGCCTTCTTCGAATCGGCCGCAAAACATTTCGCATCCTAGAAAGCGACTGGAACAAAGCACTTGAGTGATTCAACCGACAAGTATTTCACCGTTGTTCGCGGGCTGAAGCTCCACTACGTCGAGTGGGGCGATCCGAAGAACCCGCCGCTCCTGTTGCTGCACGGATGGATGGACATTGCGCGCTCCTGGGACCAGGTCGCGCCCGCGCTGGCCGAGCACTTCCACGTGCTGGCCCTCGACTTTCGCGGCCACGGGCTCTCCGACTATCCCGGCGCTGGCGGCTACTACCACTTTCCCAACTACGTCTATGACGTCAGTCGCATGGTGGAAGATGTTCTTGGCGGCGGGCCGATCCATCTGGTCGGGCACTCCATGGGCGGCATGGTGAGCTCTCTCTATGCCGGGACCTTTCCCGAGAAGGTCGCGCGCTACGTCAACATGGAGGGCTTCGGCCCGCAGAAAATGGAGCCCGCGGCAGCACCCGCGCGCTTTGGCGAGTGGATCCGCGGACTGAGCCGCCAGCTCAAGAAAGAGCCGCGCCCCTACGAGACCCTTGAAGAAGCGGCCGACAAACTCTGCAAGTCCAACCCGCGCCTCTCCAGGGAGTTCGGACTGCACCTGGCAAGACACGGCACCGCAAGGGGTGACGACGGCAAGTACCGCTGGCGCTTCGACCCGCTGCACAAGACCCGCAACCCGCAGCCCTTCTACGTCGAACAGGCCAAGGAATTCTGGAAGCGCATCGATTGCCCAACGCTCATCGTCGTGGGCGCCGACAGTCGCTTCCAGCAGATCATCCCCGACTGGCGGGAGCGCGTAGAGGCCTACAGGCATGGTCGCGTCGTCGAAATTCCCGACTGCGGCCACATGATCCACCACGAGCGCCCCAAAGAGCTGCTCGCGGAAATCGTTCCCTTTCTGACGGGCAAGAGTGACTGATGGCCGTTCGCGAGATCACCAAGCTGGGCAACCCCATCCTTCGCCAGCGCGCCGCCGAGGTTACGCCAGCCGAGATCGCCGCGCCCGAGACCCGGCAGCTCATCGACGACATGATCGAGACCATGCGCGAGGCGAGCGGCGCGGGCATCGCGGCGCCGCAAGTCTCGGTCTCAAAGCGCATCGTGCTGGTTGAAGTGGGGCATAACCGCCGCTATCCCGACGCGCCGCAAATCCCGCTTACGGTTTTCATCAACCCGGAGATCGAGCCGCTCACCGACGTGCGCGAACCAGGCTGGGAGGGCTGCCTCTCGGTGGACAACCTGCGCGGCATCGTCTCGCGCCCGCTCAAGATTCGAGTGCGCCACCTCGACCGCGAGGGCAACCCCTGCGAGTTCATCGCCGAGGGCTTCTTCGCCCGCGCCATCCAGCACGAGTGCGATCACCTGGACGGCATCCTCTACATCGACCGCGTGGACGACACCCGCACCCTGACCCAGCTCCGCGAGTTCGAGCAGTACCACCTGGCTGCTTCCCGCGAGACCCCGCCCGAATAACCTGCCGTGCAAGTGCGCGCAGGACGTCTATACTGTTTCAGAGTTTCTCACTGCATTGACCTACAAAAGGCGCGCAACGCGATGCGCGCGGGAGCGAAATCATGCGCCAACACATGAAAGACTACATCGAGTTCGGAAAATCCGGCGCCGCGCGCAGCGTGCGCCTGCTGGCCGAATACATGCGCGCCATGGAAGCAATCGAGCGCCTCAAGGACCATCCGATGGTCACGGTGTTCGGATCGGCGCGTCTCGATGAGGAAAGCCCCGGCTGGCAACTGGCCGAGGAATTCGGAAAACGCTCGGTTGAAGCGGGATACGGCGTCATCACCGGCGGCGCCTCCGGCGTCATGATGGCGGCCAACCGCGGCGCCTATGAAGAGGCGCGCAAGCGCGGCCTGGCGGTCGAGGACTACTCCATCGGCTGCGCCATCACCCTGCCTTTCGAGGAATCGAAGAACGTCTACCTGGGCACGCAGCTAGACTTTCACTACTTTTTTATCCGGAAGTTCTTTCTGTGCGCCTATTCACGCGGGTATTTCTATTTCGACGGCGGCGGCGGCACACGCGATGAGTTCTGGGAGATCTTCTGCCTGATCCAGACCGGCAAGATGGAGATCGTGCCCATCGTCGCGGTGGGTGATGAAGCGGTCTGGAAGAGCGTGAAGGCGGACCTCCAGCACATGGCGGAGCGCGGCACCATTTCCCCGCCGGACTGCAACATTCCCGTCTATGTCGAGACCGCCGACGAGGCCGTCGCCGAGCTGCAGCGCTTCTACCGGCGCCTGCGCCAGGTCTTCTACGACAAGATCAACCAGCGCATCGAGCTCCAGCTTCGTGAATCGCTGGGCAAGGACGAGGTGAAGGCACTCCAGAAGCGCTTCGCCGACGTCGCCGAGTTTGAATGGGATGCCGGCAAGAATGCGCTGCACACGACGCAGTTCAACTTCCGCTCCTACTCGGACCTCTACGATATTGTGGATGCAATCAACGAGGGCTAGGCACTATTTGGGCAGTCGCACCATGTGGTCGGCCAGCGCGGCCAGTTCCTTGCGGCTGGTCATCCAGATGGCCTGCCCCAGCGAGGCGGCTACCAGCGACTTCACCGCGCCGGCGATCGAGCCGATGCGCTCTTCATCGAAGCGCGCGGCGATGTCGTCCCACACCAGCGGGAACTTGCTCTGGAGGGTCTCCGCCGTTCCGAGTGCCACGGCCAGGTAGGCCGCTTCTTTCGTAGAGTTTGAGAGCTTCTCCCACTCGACGAGCTGCCCGTTGCCGGCCGCCAGTTTGAGCTCGCCATCATAAAGCTCACCCGAGGGGTGGCGGCTGCCGGTAAAGGCACCGATGCGCGAGAGCAGACGATCGTGCTCCTCCAAACTGAAGTCACCCGGGTCCTGCCCGCGCACTTCGGCCGCGGCGCTGAGCAGCGCGCCCACGCCTCCGCCGCTGCCCTCGCCCGCGGCCGCCGGCGCGCCGAGGCCGGGGGAACTCAGGCCCGGTGAGCTGAGTCCCGGGTTCGTCACCCCGCCGCCTGCAAGCTCGGCCTCCAGTCGGTCGATCTCGATCTTGATCTGGGTTGAGTCCATGCCCATCCCGCCGAACTGGGCGATCTGGTCCTGCAGTTCCTCGATGCGCTTTTCGAGGCCGCTCATCTCTTCAATGGCCTGCTTCACCTCGGGCTGGTTGCGCTGGGCTTCGAGCTGGCTCTCCAGCTCGGCAACGCCCTGCTTGTATTTCTTCGCGCCGCGGATGCGCTCGAGGATTTCCTTGACGTCATCGACGCCCATTTTCTGAAGGAGCCCCTTCACCATGGCGCTATCCACATCGAAACGCCGATGGGCTTCATCGATGCTGGTGACCAGTTCCTGAAATTTCTCCTCGGCCGCTTTGACCTTCTTGGAGCGCTCGAACCACAGGTAGTAGCCGAAGCCCGCCACGCCCATGCCGACCGGCAGCAGGAGGATCAGCTTGCGCAGGATGTTAATGTCCGCCGCGCTGCCCACGATGCCCAGGATGATCGAGAGCACCGTGAGTCCCACGCCGCCCAGGACGATCGGATTCTTGAAGAAGGGTTCGAGCGAGTTCTGGTCAAACTCCAGGTCGCGGCCCATGTCGATTTTCTGCTGCTCGCGCTGGGCCATGTCCTGCGCATGGGATTCCTGGGTCTTCTCGAAACGAACGAGGCGTTGTTCGAGCTCTGCATCGATGTTCAGCACGTCGGAGAACTGCGCGAGTTTTTCGCGCCCCTCGCGGATGCGCCCCTCCATCTGATGGATCGCACGGAGCTTGTCCTCGTATTCGAACTTCTTGGACTCCACGCCGTCGAGTTCGAACTGCATTTCTTCGAGCTTGCTGGCGTTGTCGATTTCATTCTTGAGCAACTCGATGCGCGCGCGCTTGTCATCGGCGGTCATTTCGTGGGCCTCGACGTGCACGTTGCCCTGGAAGAACGAGCCTTCGTCGCCACCACCGGACGGACCGCTTGCCAGCCCACCCTCGACGTCGAAGGCACTGGATGCACCAAAACCGCCGCCGCCCGTGGGCAGCGCTTCCTCATGCAGCAGGAACAGCGACGCGAAGAGCTGGGGACTCGGAGCGCCGAGCTCACGCAGTCGCGCTTCCACGGCGGCCTCGCCGGTCTCTACCGATTCGTATTTCTTGGTTTCGGGATTGGCACGCGCCAGCGTGCAGCCACCGGTCACGAAATCGCGGATGGTGCGGTAGACCGCGCCGTCGCTTCCCTTGAAGGTCAGTGCTGCGCGCGAGAGCTGGGGGCTTTCCCAGGCGATGAGGTTTGCGCCATCGGGCGCGCTGGCTGGATAGAGCAACGAGTGGACGCAGCGCGCAACTGTGCTCTTGCCGCTTCCGTTCGGACCGAAAATGACGTTGAGGCCTGGCTTGAATGCAATCTTCTGGGATGCGGCGAACCGGCCCACCCCCTGCAGCACCAACTCGATGATTTGCACTGGGATGGTCCCTCCGGCCTACCGCCCTGGCGGGCGGCTGAATTAGCGCCGGGGCCGTTCTTTGATGCGTGCAGACTTACCGCTGCGGTCGCGCAGGTAGTAGAGCTTGGCCCGGCGTACACGTCCGCGCGCCTTGACCTCGATCTTGTCGACGACCGGCGCGTTGATCGGAAATACTCTTTCCACCCCTACGCCGGAGGCTACCTTACGAACGGTGAAAGAGGAACGCAGACCCGCATTTTTCCGGGCGATGCAAACGCCGGTAAAAATCTGGATGCGCTCCTTGTTGCCTTCACGGACACGCACGTGAACCGAAACCGTATCACCGGGTTCAAACTCGGGGATGTCGCTCTTGATCTGTTCGGCTTCCAGGTTCTGAATTCGCGGGTCCATGTCGCGCACCTCTTCTTTAACGAGAGCAGCTTCTTAAGCTGTTGAAATCACTGATTTGCTCGCCATCGGCACCACCTGCCCGGGCGAGGCCGCGTATATTGAACTCAGGGGGGTGGCTTGTCAAGGCGCCCGAAGGGCCTTTTCCCGCCATTTCAGGGGGTTTCGCTGCTTTTCCCTGGCGGATTCCAGCCCAGGGCCGCCAGCGCCTTGAGATCGGCCTTGTCGAGCCGGCCGGCCTCCCAGGCAGCCAGCAGCAGGTCGGGGCGCACCTTGAGCGTCTGTTCGAGCGAGCGATCCCTGCGCCAGCGGGCCACTTTGGCATGATCGCCGGTCAGCAGCTCGGGCGGAACTGAATGGCCTTCAAATTCCGGCGGGCGCGTGTAGTGGGGATATTCGAGCAGCCCATCACCGTAGGAATCGCTCTCGCGGGCCGAGTCATCCCCGGTCGCTTCGGGGATGAGACGCACGATGGAGTCGAGCACCGCGCAGGCGCCGACTTCCCCGCCGGAGACAACGAAGTCCCCGATTGAGACCTCTTCGGCGCCCAGCACGTCGACGATGCGCTGGTCGATTCCTTCGTAGCGCCCGCACAGGATGACCACGTGGCCGCCGGCATCGGCGATCTCGCGCGCATCGGCATCGCGCCAGGGGCGGCCGCGCGCGGCAAGCACGATCACGCGGCTCTTCTCGTCGTAAGCCTCGAGACCCCGCACGCACGCGATCACCGGGTCGGGCTTGAGCACCATTCCCCCGCCGCCGCCGTAGGGTGTGTCGTCCACGTGGTGGTGGGGCGGCGGGGCGTAGTCGCGAAAGCTGTGAATGCCGAAGGACACAAGCCCGCGCTCGGCGGCGCGCCCGACAATGGAGGTCTCGGTGTAGGGGGCAACCAGCTCGGGAAAGAGCGTGAGGACATCGATGCGAAGGCTCACGCTTCCACCTCGTCGGGATAGATCATCTCGGCGGGATCGATGATGACCTCATGGGCGTCGGCGCGGATCTCCAGCAGCGTCTCGTTGCTCACGGGAAGATAGGCCTCCCCCTTCGCAGTCTTGCAGACGAGATAGAAACGTCCACCGCCATCCCAGACATCGCCTACCGTACCCAGCTCTTTGCCGTCCCTGCCGAGGAGCCGGGCGCCAAGGACTTCGTGGAAATAGAATTCGTCTTCTTCGAGTTCCGGCAGCGTATCGGCCGGGACTTCGACCTTGGCCAGCGTCCACTCCGCAACGCTCTCGCGCCCCTCGATTCCCGCAAAGCTCACAATGGGCGAATCGGCACTGCCACGCGTCGACGTCACGGTCGTCTCGCGCACTTCATGCGGTCCCTCCCGCGTAAGACGCACGACCATATCCGGCTCCACGTCCAGCTCGGTGCCAGGCGTCAGACGCAGATAGACCTCGCCGCGCACCCCGTGCGCGCGGCCCACGGCCCCGACGGCCACCCATTTTGTTTCGGCTTTGCTCATCGCGTTCCAGTTTATCCCGCCAAAATAGAAAACGCCCGCCCCACAAAGCGGGACGGGCGCGAATTTCTCACTGCAGACTACTCGAGGATTTCGAGAACGGCACGCTTGCCGGACTTCACCGAAGCAGCGCTCAAAATCGTGCGCATCGCGCGCGCGGTGCGCCCGCTCTTGCCGATCACCTTGCCGAGGTCGGATTCAGCGACGCTCAGCTCGAATACCGAGCTCACGTCACCGGCGACTTCCTTGACGGAAACCTGCTCGGGATCATCGACCAACTGACGGGCCATGAAGACGATGAGCGCCTCCATGTCGACGTCGCCGGTCTCGACCTCGTCATACTCAGTGGATTCAGACATCGGAACCTTCCGCTAAGCCGGAGGGGCTCAGGCTTCGGCGCTCTCGCCTGCTTCAGCAGCGGGAGCAGCGGCCTTCTGGCCACGAATGAGCTTGAGCACGGTGGGCGAGGGCTTGGCGCCAACGCTCATCCAGTAGTCAACGCGCTCGGAGTTGAGCGTGACCTGATCCTTGCGGGTCATGGGGTTAAAGGTGCCCAAGACCTCCAGGAAACGGCCATCACGCGCAAACTGCTTGTCGGCGGCCACGACCCGGTAAAAGGGTCGCTTGTGGGTTCCATGTCGTGCGAGTCGAATTACAACAGCCATCTTTTCTTCTTTCCCTATTGCCTTCGATCCTCTCGAAGGGCGCCCGATACTAGATGATTGGGGTTTTTCCTGCAAGAGGGACCCGCGGCGGGGCCTCAGCGGGCTCAAATCGGCTCAAAACGGGTTTTTCCCGCCCATCATGGCCCCAAGGTTGGGCATGCCGAACTTGTTCATTTTCTTCATCATCTTGCGCATTTCCAGATAGCTCTTGAGCAGGCGGTTCACATCCTGAACCTTCGTGCCAGAGCCGGCGGCAATGCGCTTGCGGCGCGAACCGTTGATGATCTTGTGGTCCTGGCGCTCGCGCGGGGTCATCGAGTTGATGATCGCCTCCACACGCTTGAGCTCCTGCTCTGCCTGGGCAAAATTCTGGGCCTTCTTGAGGGCCGGCGGCACGCCCGGGAGCATCTTGAAAATGCTCTCGACCGAGCCGAGTTTCTTCATCTGCACGATGGAGTCGCGGAAGTCCTCGAGGTCGAACTCGTTGCGACGCATCTTCTTTTCGAGCTTTTCGGCCTGCTTCTCGTCGAACTCACGCTCGGCCTTCTCGATCAGCGAAAGGACGTCGCCCATGCCCAGGATGCGCGAGGCCATCCGGTCGGGATAGAAGGGCTCGAGATCGGCGGCCTTTTCGCCGACGCCCACGAACTTGATGGGCTTGCCGGTGACCGCCTTGATCGAGAGCGCCGCGCCGCCGCGGGCATCGCCGTCGAGCTTGGTCAGAATGATGCCGTCGAGCGCGAGGCGCTCATCGAAGGCCTTGGAGACGTTCACCGCTTCCTGACCGGTCATGGAATCGGCGACGAAAAGGACTTCGGTGGGCTGCGTCGCTTCGACGATGCGCTCGAGCTCGGCCATGAGCTCTTCGTCCACCTGCAGGCGGCCGGCGGTATCGAGGATGACGACGTCGAGTCCCTCGCGCTTGGCGCGCTCGATGGCGTTCGTGCAGATCTGCACCGGGTCGCGGTCGGGCGCGCTGTCGGCGACGGGGATCTCCATGCGCTCGCCAAGGGTGCGGAGCTGATCGATTGCAGCGGGACGGTAGACGTCGGCGGGGACAAGCAGCGGGCTGCGCTTCTCGCGATCGCGCAGGTGCATGGCCAGCTTGCCGGCGCTGGTCGTCTTGCCCGAGCCCTGGAGGCCGGCCATCAGGATGACCATCGGCGGCGCCACCGCCAGATTGAGCGGGGCGGCGTCCTGCCCGAGGAGCTTGACCAGTTCCTCGTGGACGATCTTCACGAACATCTGCGAGGGATTGAGATTCTTCTGAACCTCTTCACCCAGCGCGCGTTCCTTGACGTGTGCGATGAAGTCCTTGGCTACCTGGAAGTTGACGTCGGCTTCGAGCAGCGACATGCGCACTTCGGCCAGGGCATCGGAGACGTTTTTCTCCGAGAGCTTGGCGTAGCCTGTGACCTTGCGCAGGGCGCCCGTCAATTTATCTGAGAGCGAATCGAACACGGATCTTCTTCTTGCTGGTTGCCGGGCCGCGCGTCCGTGCGCCGCCCAGGGGGCCTCAATCACCATGAAACCCCGGAATAGAGTGGAATTTCTAGAGGCTTCGGCGCCCCGGGTCAAGCTGGCCGGCACCGGCGTCGCCTTGCAGAACTCGTCCCCACAAGGCCAAAATGGCCCGCCCCGGCCGGCGAGCCCGCCACCGGGGCCGCTTAAGGACTGATTCGATGCGACTGTTCAGTGTTTTCCTCGCCGCCACCCTTTTTCTGGGCGCTCTCCAGAGCGGCTGCGCCGTGATCACGGCCGAAGAGAAGGCCCAGATCGAGGCCCGGCTCAAGGAAGTCGAAAACCGCCAGGCCACGGTCGAAGACCAGGCCGAAACACGTCGCCAGCGGATCGAAGAGCGCTTCGCCGACCTCGAAAACGCCGTCGGTGAGCTGCGCACCGGTCTTGCAGCAGGCGCCGGCAACGAGGAAATCCTAGCCCGGCTGACGGAGATCGAGAAGACACTGGGCAAACAGGCCAAGACAATCGCAGGCGGCGCGACGCCCGTGTCGCTGAAGAGCCAGCCCGGCCAGCCACCCTCCGAGCTGGAACAGGCGCGCGCGCTGCTCGAAAAGGGAAAGGCCATCGAAGCCCGCGAGGTGCTGCAGCGCCTGGAGCACACGCGGCTTCCCGAAGGCGCCGCCTCGCTGATCACGCTGCTCGTTGGCGAGAGCTACTACCAGGAAAAGAACTATCACGAGGCTATCCTCGCCTTTCACAAGGTCGTCGAGATGGACCCGCCCGTCGCCGAAACCCCGCAGGCCATGTTGCGCGAGGCGCAGTCCTTCGCCCTGCTGGGCAAGCACGAGAACGCGGCCTTTCTCTTTCGCAAACTGCTGAGTGATTACCCCGATTCCGAGCAGGCCGAGCAGGTCCGCAAGGAACTCGAGGGGATGGAGTAAACCGTGCGCGTTCTGGGCATTGAAACCTCCTGCGATGAAACTTCCGTCGCCGTCGTCGAATCCGACGGCGTCACCACCGAGGTGCGCTCAAATCTCATCTATTCGCAGATCGCGATTCATGAGCCCTACGGCGGCATCGTTCCCGAACTCGCCGCGCGCAAGCACATCGAGACCCTTGCCGCCATGGTGCGCCAGTCCCTTGAACAGGCAGGCGATTCGCTCGAGACCATTGAGGGCATTGCCGTCACCCACGGTCCGGGCCTTATTGGTTCATTGCTGGTGGGGCTCAACTACGCCAAGGCGCTCGCGTGGGCGCGCAAGATTCCTTTTGTCGGCGTCAATCACGTCGAGGGACACCTCAACAGTATTTTTCTGGAGCACCCGAAGCTCGCCGACGCGCCGTTTATGGGGCTGGTTGTCTCGGGCGGTCATACGTCACTCATCTACGTGCGCGCGCCGGGCGATTACCTGCGCATCGGCAACACCCGCGACGATGCCGTGGGCGAAGCCTTCGACAAGGCGGCCAAGCTGCTGGGCCTGCCCTATCCCGGCGGCCCGGCCATCGACAAGCTCGCCAAGCAAGGTGACGAGCGTGCAATCGCCTTCCCGCGCGCGCAGGTGAAGAAGTCGCCGCTGGATTTCTCGTTCTCGGGGCTCAAGACAGCCGTGCGCCTTGCCGTGCAGGACCGCGGCGGGCTCGAAGCGCTCGATGAGCAGACCCGCGCCGACGTTGCCGCCGGATTCCAGTGGGCCGCCGTGCGGGCGCTGCTTCTCAAGGCGCGCCGTGCCATGGAGCAGTACGGGGTCAATCACCTCGCCGTGATCGGCGGCGTGGCGGCCAACTCGCGCCTTCGCGCCGAGTGCGAGGCCTTCGAGCGCGAGTTCGGGATTCACTCCTACTTCCCCTCACTCAAATACTGCACCGACAACGCCGCGATGATCGCCTCGCTGGGGGCGCGCCGCCTGTGCGCGGGCGAGCGCGATGAGCTCACGCTGCCTGCCACTTCGCGTCTGCCGGTGGGCAAGGCGGTTGAGAAAGCCGCATGAGCGACTTCCATCCCTCTCGCAAGCTCGGACAAAACTTTCTGGTCGATCAAAGCGTCGTGCGGCGCATCGTCGAGAGCGCAAAGCTCAGCCCGGGCGAGCTTGTGCTCGAAGTGGGTCCGGGCAAGGGCATTCTGACCCGCGGCCTGCTCGAAGCCGGCGCCCGCGTGCTCGCGGTGGAGATGGATTTCCGCCTCTACGAAGAGCTGCAGGAAACATTTGCGGGTGAGTCCAATCTGGAGATCATCCGCTCCGACATTCTCGACCTGGACCTGAGCGCGGAGCTCCGCAAGCGACTCTCGAGCGGCGAGAAGGCCAGCGTCGTCGCCAACCTTCCCTACTCGGTTTCCAGCCAGGCGATCTTCGCCTTCCTCGATGCCTCGGCTTACCTGCGCGGGATCACTGTGATGCTCCAGAAGGAAATGGCCCAACGCATCGCCGCCGGGCCGGGGTCGAAGACCTACGGCTCGATCAGCGCGGCAATCGCGCTGCACGGGGGAGCAAAGCTGCTCTTCAAGGTCGGACCGGGCGCCTTTCGGCCCAGGCCGCGTGTCGATTCTGCAGTGGTGGGAATTGAGATCGCCCCCATGGCCGAGGAGGCGGAGCTGGCCGTGGCCAGGAAGGTCGTGCGGGCCGCCTTCGCCAGGCGCCGCAAGCAACTGAGAAATTCTCTGATGGAAGCCCCGCAACTCACGCTCTCAGCCGAGGTCATCGACCGGGCGCTGGCGCAGGCGGGCATCGATCCAAAAATCCGGGCCGAGATGCTCTCGGCCCAGGAGTTCCTGAAACTGGCAGCCGCAATCGCGGCGCAGGGCTAGCCGGCTTTTTCGTTGCGGTCGTCCAGCGGGAGCATGACCTGCTGGCCGGGGATCTGGTCCTGGTAGCGTTGGAGCACCAGATCCACGCCCTGACGGATATACTCCGCCACAGGGACACGTGTACGCTTGGATAGGGCCTTGAGACGCTCGTCCTGAGCGCGCTCGAGATAGACCGTCGTAGAAACCTTGTTCGACGCCATGGTGATAACCTGTCGTGGAACGGGAGAAGGAAAGGCGATGGCGCTAGGATACATTGCCATATATGGTCCGTCAATCCCCCGAAATCGCGGGGGTTTTTCGGGCCCGATCCGCCCTCTGGGGGCCGGATGCCCCCTTGAGGGTGTAACCTTGGCCCGGGCGGTGCGTCTGATGGGATGTGCAAGTGATGGCCCTGGCGGCTGATGAAGACGAGACACTCCTCCATCGGCTGCAAGCAGGCGAGGAGCGGGCTTTCACGGATCTGGTGGAGCGCTATCAGGGACGCATCGCTGCCTTTTTGAGGCGGATGCTCCCGCGCGGGGCGGACGTCGAGGACGCCGCGCAGGCCGTCTTCACCCGGGCCTGGTTGGGGATGGGAAAATTCAGGGGCGAGGTGAGCCTGGAGAGCTGGCTCTACCGCATCGCCCGCAATCACGCCATCGACCGCCTGCGACGAAAGCGCGCCCGCCCCGAGCTCCCGCTTGCGAGCCTGTCCGAGGAGCAGGAAAGCGCGCTGCACGAGCAGACCGCTTCCGACGAGGCCGACCCCGGCGAGCGCTTCGACGAGGATCAGCGCGCCCGCAGGGCCTGGGAGCTGCTCGCCGCGCTCAAGCCCGAGGACCGCGCGCTGCTGGTGCTCAAGGAGATCGAGGGCAAGTCCCTCGAAGAGATCTCCGAGATCGTCGGCAAGCGCGTGGGCGCAATCAAGGTACGGATCTCCAGAGCGCGCAAGAAGTTGCGCGAGCAGCTCGAAGCGATGGAGAATGAAGAGTGATGAACGAGCGCGACAAAGAACTCGACCGCAAGCTCGATGAGCATCTGGCCGCACTGCGCGACGCCACAGCGGACGCCCCGCTTCGCTCCGGCATGGCGGCGCGCGCGCTGGCTGCTGCGCGCGAGGGCGAGAGTGACTTCTGGAGCAAGCTCCTTCGCGCCGCGCGTTTCGAGATTCCGGCGCTTGCCGCCGTTGCAGCGGCCGCGCTCATCCTGGCCGGTCGCGCGCAGACGACAACCACTTCAACGAGCGTGAGCACAACCGTGACGAGCACCGGCGCGGAACAGGCGCCGCTCTTCCCCGCCGATGATAGCGCCGATACATGGGCCACCTGGGCCTATGAGAGTGATTGGGACAGCTCCCTGTGGAGTCAGCAGGATGGATAAGAAGGAAATTCAGGCAGGCCTGCTGCTGCTGGGCACCTTCGTTCTGGGCCTCGCCACCGGCGTGGGCGGCACCATGTGGATGCTGCCGCGCGCGGGCTGGGAGCGCCCTGCCCGCCACGGCCCGCCGCCGACGCGCGAAGACGAGGCGGAGCCCACCCGCTTCCTGCCGGGCATCGAGCCCGAACGACGTGAGCGCATCGAGAGCGCCGTGCAAGAGACCCGCCAGAGCGCGCGCACCGCGACCCGCCGGATTCGCGCCGACCTGATGAAGGAAACCGATGCGTTTCTCTCCACCCTGCGCGGCATTGCGCCCGATGCTGATGTCGATGATCTGGCCGAGGAAGCGCAAGAGATGATTGCCGGAGGGCGCCGCGGGATTCCGCCGCCGCCCCACGTGCGCGAGGAATTCGCGGGCTGGCTCGACGAGCAGCGCATTTCCGAAGACCAGCGCCGCGCCGCCGCCGATGCCTTCGACGGCTACATGGAACGCTACTGGGAATCCTTCCGCTCGATGCTGGAACTCTCGGCGCAGAAGCGTCGCGAGGTGCGCGAGAAGATCGGCGAGGAACTCACCGACGAGGAACGCCGGGAGTTGCGCGAAAAGTTCCGCGAGGAGCGCCCGCGCGCTCGCGACCGGGAGGGCCGGCGCCCGCCGCCACCGCCGGCACCCGGAGCACCGCCCCCACCCCCTCCGCCGCATCGAGGCGATTACTGAGGCTTGTTCCCCGCGGTGCACGGACGCTAGAGTCCTTTCCATGAAGTGCCCTGTCTGCGGAGCCGAGATCGATCCACCGCTTCCCATCGGGCGGCGCGAGCATTGCGAGAAATGCGGCGCGGATCTCCATGCCTGCCGTTGCTGTACCTTCCACGATACAAGCGCCTACAACGAGTGCCGTGAGCCCCAGGCCGACCGCGTGGTGGACAAGGAAGCGGCCAACTTCTGCGACTACTTCGAGCCCTCCGGCATTGCCGGGACCGGCAGCGGTCTCTCCGACAAGGACAAGGCGAAAAGCGCCCTGGACGACCTGTTCAAGAAATAGCCCGCAAAGAAAAAGGGCGACGCATTCGCGCCGCCCTTTGCGTATTCAATTCAGTGCCAATCAGAAGGTAATCACCGTCACCACGTCGCCGTCCGGTGTGGCGATGTCGATCTGGACGGCCTTTTCATTGTCGAGCGCCACGTCCGCCGGCGGATCCTCGGGCGGCGAGATGTCGGCGTTCTTTCCGCCCTGCGCCAGACGGGCGAGGATGTTGCCGCAAACCACGTTGGCGAACTCGCGCACGATATCGACGAGTTCTTCCTCGGAAGGATCGTCGGCATTGATGAGCTTCTTCGCCATCTTGCGTGCGACGATTTCCGGAACACCAAGGATGTAGCGCGTGTTGTAATTGCCCGAGAAGCTGATCTGCACGCGCTCGCCGGGAATGTTCACGCTGCCGGAGACAAGCTTCGCCGGGGTGAGTTTGTTTTCAACGCCGCCCATGCGGAGCAGCAGCTTGTGGGTGAGATCGAAGAAGGTCGACGCCAGTTCCTTGTCGGGAATCTCGGCAGGCAGTTCTACCTGGTTGGGGTGGTAGCCCGCCTGCTGCTCCTTGAACTCTTCGAGCGCCTTGTCGATCTGTTCCTGGGTGGCGTAGCCCTTGGTCACGACGGCATCACCCAGATAGACGCGGTCGTTCTTCTGCGCGGTGATGAGCTCGTCGACCTGACCGTTGCTCAGCAGGCCCAGTTCCACGGCTGCCTCGCCGAAGCGGAGGTCCTTGGACTGCTGGAGCTGATTGATGCGGTCGGCGTCGGCGGCGCTGATGAAGTTTTTCTTCACCGCGTAGTCACCGAGCTTGAGATTCTGGGATTCCTGGTAATCGATCGCGTCGAGCAACTGCTCGCGCTTGATGACTTTCTCTTCCAGCAAGAACTGGCCAAAAAACTGAACGCCCATGTGCTGTGATTCCCCCTGGCCTGCCTGTGATGCGCGTAGAGTGCCGGACGCTTACAGCGCCTCGAGCGTGCTCTGAATCTTCTCGGGTTCGAATGGTTTGGCGATGACGTTCTTGGCGCCCACCTTGAGCGCCTCCACCACCTTGTCACCTACCCCGCCAAGGGAGCTGATCATCACGACCTTGGCGTCCTTGTCGGACTGCAGGATCGCGCGCGTTGCCTGAAGCCCGTCCATCAGCGGCATGACGATGTCCATGCACACGATGTCGGGCTTGAGCTGTTTATAGAGTTTAACGGCTTCTGCGCCGTTCTTTGCGTGGCCGACGATCTCGTAGCCAGGGAAGCCCCCGATGATTTGTTCGAGTTGCTTCGCCGTCGTGATCGAGTCATCCACCAACAGAACCTTCTTCTGTTCTGCCATGAAGAAAAACCCCTCCGGCCTCTCAAGGGACTCCGGCAATCGGTGTCCGGGACCAATTGGTATCAAGCTGTGCGTGTAACGCTACTTAACTTCGGGGGGGTTGTAAAGGTGACAGGGGGATCAGTATGGCCGGGTTGGGCGCTATTTCGCGGCGCACTGCGCTCGCAACGCGATGCGTCTATTGCCCGCGCAAGCAGCGCACCGCGCTGGCCACGTCGAGTTTGCCCTCGTAAATCGCGCGGCCGCTGATGACACCGATTACGCCGTCATCGGCGAGCGTGCGGGCCTGCTCGACATCTTCGAGGGAGGACACACCGCCCGAGAGGATCACGCCGATCCCGGCGTCCTTGCAGGCGCGGCCCATG
>JAGRBM010000235.1 GCA_020434085.1 Chrysiogenia bacterium
GATTGGGGCCCGTTTTGGGGCGAACGGGTTGTTGCCCGATCGCCGGTCGCATCGGGCAAGGGTTCACGCAAAAATCAGGCGAGTTGTGTGGTCTGTGTTAAATTAATGGGGAGTGTGGAAAGAAAGGCTACGATGTAATGGGTGATGAGTCTGAGGGGAGTTTCCGGTCGCATCTACAGTATTTGCGCGCATTTAACATGCTTTACGGGGACAAGCATGTTTTCCCTGATAATTCCAATGTATTGCCGAGTGTAGGCGAGCGATTGATGCAAACTCGTCGCTGGCAGAATCTCCGACCACTCGGGGCGCATTTCGAGGACATTGAACAAAGCATACGCAATGCATGGGGGACTGAGATGTTGCTCAGCATGAATGGGCAGCTTGCGGGTGATGACGAACTCCTTCGGCTGGTGAATAACTGGAGTGCGGTTCAAGTGTATTACATCTTCTATCATGTCACGCAGGCGTTGATGCTTGCGCGGAACCAACCTCGACCCGAGTCGCACGAGATTACAAAGCGGCAGTACACGGATGAGTGGCTCGGGAGGAGTATTGATATGGCACCGTGGTCGCTCGGAGTCGGCAGTGCCGGATACATAAATGTCCCGGCTGGCCAATCAGTTACAAATACTCATCATTGGCGACGTTGTACGGAAGCGAACTGTGTTGACATCGCCGCAGTCGCACTCCGTGCGACACGAGATGATCGACTTCGAGAAGCTTGGAGCGAAGCAAGAGAGAGAAAGCGGAGTCAAAAAAGGAAAGAGTGGCGAGAAGCGGAAAAGGTTCGATTGGCGAAAGGTAAAGCAAGGCGCAGTGAGCCGAAGTTCCCACTTCCACGCCTTACCGAATCAGAGAAGAAAGAGGCGGATCAACGCCTGCGAGCATATTCTCTGATGGACTATTTTTGGCGCCTGCGTATAAAGACAAACTACAAAGACTCTTCGATGTTTACATCTGGCCCTGTTCGCGCGAGCGATACAAAGCAAGCGTATCGTGATCTGGTCCAGATTGCTGTGGCCACTTTGTTGGTGCATGAAATGACGCTGGCGAAATTGATTGGTCCCACGGAGTTTGTTCAAAGGATGGAGCAGTGGGCCAATCTAAATACCCCACGTGATATGGGGGCGAGAATCTATGAGAGATTGGCATTGATAAAGAACATTTAGCCGATTCGGTCACTGTTTGATCGGAAAGTTTGATCTCTCCCTCACCGCCCCACCCCCAACCGTCTGCGCAGCTCCCGCAGCGTCTCCCTCATCGAATGCGCGGCGTTCTCCGCCAGATCGGCTTCAAGGCGCGCGACGATGCGCGCGCAGATCTCTCGTTCAAGCCGGTGGTCTATGAAGCGTTGCAGCAGGGTCAGGCCGGGACTTCCCATTTCGAGGAATGTCAGGTCGTCCACCGCGAAGGCTTCACCCAGATGACGGGCGGCATCCTCGTGATGGCCGCGGGCGAGCTCGGTCTCCGCGATGAGGCGGTGGCCCTCGTGAAGGAGCGCGCTGTCGCGGGCAATGGCGAGGAGCTCGCGCGCCTTGTCGCACACCGCCGCCGGGTCTTTGGGCTCGTAGTAGTAGGCCAGGAAGTAGGCGGTGACGCCCTTCTGGTGGGCGGCACCCGGAAGCTCGGCCTCCGCCCTGAGGCAGCACGCCAGCGCCGCCTCCAGGTCGCGCCGCTTGGCATGTACGTAGTGGAGCAGGGTCCAGCACTGGGCGCGGTCATCGGGCGTGGCGGCGTCCTCGAGGGAGGCGCGCAGAAACGCCTCGGCCCCTTCGTAGTCGCGGCGGGATACGAGCGCTTCGAAGGCCATGAAGCGCCGGTCCAGGGAACCGGGGACTTGCGGGTCGGGTGTGCTCATCTGCGCTCGAGGATAGCTGGCCCGCGCGGGGCCGCTCAAGCGGGCTCGTCCTTCGACAGGCTCAGGACGAACGTAGTTCCCGTTCGCCCTGAGCCA
>JAGRBM010000236.1 GCA_020434085.1 Chrysiogenia bacterium
CGACTTCGTAACACCCGTGGGCTCCAACGGCGAGTGGGAACAGGGCCTGCCCGGGCTTCTCGAGCCGCTCATCTCCGTGGCGGCGCACCCGGCCCCCGCCCA
Organism: Chrysiogenia bacterium; assembly: GCA_020434085.1. NCBI lineage: Bacteria > Pseudomonadati > Chrysiogenota > Chrysiogenia > Chrysiogenia bacterium. The sequence goes on from JAGRBM010000236.1 coordinate 103, forward strand.
CGACGAGGGCGCGCTCTACTTCGTCAACTACAACCAGTTTCCCCCCGGCGCGCCGGGGGGCGGCACGTGGATCGCCCGTTGGGATATGGAAGGCAAGCTCAAGCGCTGGAAGCTCGAAGGGATGAGCCCCTTCGACTCCATCCACGACATCAAGGCGACCCGGGACTATCTGGTCATCACCGACCTGCCCTTTGTCGTCGAGCCGAGAACCTTTCGCGGAAAGCCGCGCAAGAAGGCGGCCGCCGACTTCACCCAGATGTGGATCGTCGCCAAGGAAGATCTGCGCCGCGCAAAGCCCGGCACCCCGGTCGGCGTCAAAGAGCTGCGCATCCCCATGGCCAGCGGCCACATTCTCGTCGACTACGAGAACCCCGGCGGCGAGCTGAACGTCTTTCTCCAGCACATCCCCACCGCCGATCTGGCCATGACCTTCACCACGAAGGACGTCTCGCATACAAGCGGCAAGCGATTTGATGGCGGGTACGAGGGGATGATCAATTTCGGCCTGCAGCCCACGCCGGTGGGCCGCTATAGGGTAAACGGCCGCACCGGGGAGCTGCTCGACTCGAAGGTCGCGCTCGATGCCGAGGGCTTCTGGTCGGGCGTTCTCTGGAGCAACGACTTCTACAACAAGAGCGCCATCGATCACCCGCAAAATCTGTTCTTCGGTTCCATCGGCTGCGACCCCGAGCTCATTTCCCAGGCGGCGTGGGATCTCTACCACGACTATGAGAACCCCATGGTCCCGATGGACGCACTTCCCACAAAGCCCGTTCCTGGCACGCTCTCGCGCATCGACCTGGAGTCGATGGAGTTCGACGACCAGTGGCAATACCCAGAGGGTTCCTTCCCCCACCCGCCCACCTACGTGCCGCGAAAGAATGCCAGGCACGACAAGGACGGCTACGTCGTCACGGTCTGCCACCAGGACGGCGCCAAGGAAGTCCACATCTTCGACGCGGCCAATCTCTCAAAGGGCCCGCTCGCCCGCGCAACGAGCCCCGATTTTGTCGTGCCGCTCATGCTCCACTCGTGCTGGATGCCAAAGCGCAGCGGGCCGCGACCCTCGCACTACCGCGTCAGCCCCGTGCGCGATGCCCTCGAAGCGGTTGCAAAAGCGCCCGCCAAGACCATCGAGACCTTCGGTATGATCCGCGGCATGGCGGGCTTCTAGAGCGCCGGCGCGCTGCCCCGCTCCGGGCCGCGGTCCCCTCGCCCCCGCGCGCGGGGCTTGCTATGGTGCTCCGAGTTTCCGGAGAGAGCACAATTCGCCATGCGCATCGCCTACGCCTCAGACCTCCATGGGGAGATGAACCACTACCGCGGGCTCTTTGAGCTGGCGGCAGAGGACAATTGCGACGCGGTGATTCTGGGCGGCGATCTCTCGCCAAAGAAGTTCTCGAAGTCCAAGATCATCGGCTACCACCGACGCTTCTATGAAGAGCAGCTCTTTCCACTGATCGAACAGGCGCGCAATGACCGGCCCGACCTGCAGGTCTACGTCATCATGGGAAACGACGATTGCGCCCCCAATGCGAGTGTCTTCGAGGACTCGCCGCTCGTCACCTGGCTCCACGGCAAGACGCTCGAACTCGAACCCGGCCTGCTGCTCTCGGGCTACAGCTACGTGGACATCACACCCTTCTATCTCAAGGACTGGGAGCGCTGGGACAAGGGCACGCCTTATAAAAAGCTGCGCAACCTCAAGGGAGTGCGCAGCAACTTCGAGACAAACATTCTCGAAGCCTTCGCCTTCGATGAAGAGCCCCACGATACGATCGAGTCCGACCTGGCACCGCTGACCGAAGAACTCGCCGGCAAGGACTTCATCTGGGTCGCCCACTGCCCGCCCTATCAGTCGAAGCTCGACAAGATGGCCATGAAGGTTCACGTGGGTTCCGAAGCAGTGCGTGACTTTATCGAGCGCGCCCGGCCGCTGGTATCCCTGCACGGGCACATCCACGAATCGCCGCGCATGACCGGCAACTACTTCGACGAGGTGGGCGCCACGCTCTCAATCAATGCCGGCCAGGATTTCACCCACCTCCACGCCGTCGTCTTCGATACCGAAAAACCCCGTGAGACCCTGCGGCATACGCGCCTCTAGGTCGTTGCCCGCGCACGCCGGGGCGGACATACTCGCCCCATGAGCAAGCAAAAACACACCCGCAAACTCGTGCGCGCCGCGCTGGAGGAAGACCTCGCCGGGATCGGCGACCTGACCACCAACGCGCTCATCCCCAAGGACGCCCGCGTTCGCGCCTACGTGGTCGCGCGCGAGGACGGCATCCTCGCCGGAGGCGAGATCGCCGCGCTCACCTTTGCCGAGCTCTCGAAAAAGGTGCAGGTCCGGCAGCTCAAGAAGGACGGCGCGCGCTTCAAAAAGGGCGAGCGCCTCATTGAGATCAAAGGCCCTGCCCGACCGATCCTCACCGGCGAGCGCACGGCGCTCAACTTCATCCGCCACCTCTCGGGCATTGCGACGCTCACGGGCAAGTTCGCCGACCAGTGCAAGGGCACAAAGGCAAAGATCTACGACACGCGCAAGACGACACCGGGCCTTCGCGCGCTCGAGAAATATGCCGTCACCTGCGGCGGCGGCGTGAACCACCGCTTCGGGCTCTTCGATGCGGTGCTGATCAAGGACAACCACGTCGAGGTCGCCGGTTCGGTCGAACTCGCAGTTCGGCGCGCGCGCAAGAAGAGCCCCAAAGGAACGCCCATCCAGGTCGAGTGCGACACCCTCGCCGAAGTGCGCGCCGCCATCGAAGCGCAGCCCGACATGCTTCTTTGCGACAACATGCCCCCGGCAAAGCTCAAGCAGGCCGTCGCCATCGTGGGCGGGCGCTGCGCGGTCGAAGCCTCGGGCGGCGTGAACCTGCGCACCGTCGCCGGCATCGCCAAAAGCGGCGTCGACCGCATCAGCGTCGGCGCCATCACCCACAGCGCCCCGCAGGTGGACCTGGCCCTCGACTTCGTGGGCAAGGGTTCGAAGAGCCCCGGCAAGCGCGCGCCTTCGAAGCGGCCCGCCCCCAAGCGCCAAACCACCAAGAAACGGGCGAAGGCTGCGTAAAGACTTGTAAGCCCCGCGCCCTCCGCCGCAGCCCTAAGCGCCCGGTATCATTTGGGAACCCGGCAATGCGCCCACGCGCCCGGAGTGCTCTCTTCTGACGAGCGCTTTGGGCGCTATGTCCTTGAAATCATTGGGCTTGGTAATCACGCTGGTACTCGCATGAGTGCCAAACGACGAACAGATGAGCGCCCCTGGCCCGGGGAGTTCGATGACTATCGCGAGTATCTGCGCGCGCTCATCGCGCACCTCAAGGCGGGGAAGCGCCCGTTTTCCTCGCGTCTGTTTGCCAAGCGCGCGGGTTATTCATCCTCGGGATTCCTGCACGACATTCTCGAGGGCCGGCGCAATCTCTCACCGAGTTCGATCACGCGCTTTGCCCAGGGTTTTCGTTTGAGCCCCAAGGAGACCGACGCCTTCGAGGCGCTGGTGCTCTTCAGCCAGGCCAAGAACGACGAAGAGCGCAACCGCTACTTCCAGCGGCTCCAGCAGATCAAGCCCGGGCGTCCGCCGAGCGCGTCGTTCAAGGCCGACCAGTTCGAGGTGCTCGGCAACTGGTACACCTTCCCCATTCGCGAGCTCCTGCTGCTTCCGGGCTTCAAGGAAGACCCCAAGTGGATTGCCGAGCGCCTGCTGCCCCGGATCTCGGCGCAAGAGGCGAAGAAGGCGCTCGTGCTGCTTGAGCGCGTAGGACTGATTGCACGCAACGATGAGGGCGTTCTTGAGCCCGCCGACCCCGACGTGGCCACCGAGGCCCAGATCAAGTCGGTGGCCCAGGCGCTGGCGGCACGCAATTTCCATCGCTCGGTGCTGGAGAACGCCGCCCGCAGCCTGGAGACGCTCTCCCCGGCGGATCGCAATTTAATGTCCATGACGGTTAAACTCTCCCGCGAGCAATACGAGGAACTCTGCAACCGCAACATGGAATACCTCCAGGACATTCTCTACGAGGGCAGCAAGTCGGTGCGCGCCCCCGATCCCTCCGACGAGATCTACATCGTGGGCATCCAGGCCATTCCCGTGACGAGGCGCAACGACGATGAGTAGGAAGTTACTTGTCCTCTGCCTTGCGCTGCTGAGCCTTTGCGCCGGCTGTCCGCAGAACGATGGCGGCATCATCGGCAACGGGGCCAGCACCAGCCCCACGACCCTCCGGCCCGTCGCCA
>JAGRBM010000237.1 GCA_020434085.1 Chrysiogenia bacterium
CGGGTGAGCCTGAACACCGACAGCGCCCAGGGTGATGCAGCCAGCAACATTCCCTTCATTTCAGGAGATGGCCGTTATATCACGTTCCATTCCGCAGCGAGCAATTTGGTGGTGCCCACTGCAAACGGATTCATTGATGTTTTCCGTGCGCCCAACCCGCTGCTTGGGCCGTACCAGCTCGGCTACGATGTCTTCCCGCCGAATATGGTCGATGAAGGCGCGGTCTGGCCGACCTTTACCGTTGAGATCCAGGACCTCGACGGCAACGTCATTCCCAATGCAACCAACTGCGTGACGCTCTCTCTGGATGTCGGTGCCAGCTCCACGCTTCTGGGCACGACCACAAAGTGTGCCGAGAACGGCATCGCGGAATTCACGGACATCAGTTACAACGTCGCCGAACCGATTACGATTGTTCTGACTTCGGGCTCGCTTCAGGAACCGATGCCGCGCTTCGGCCTGACGGTCGATCCGCTGGTGCCGTTCAATCTGGCGTTCACCCATGGTCCGCCCTCTGTCATCAGCGAGTACCAGACCATTCCGGCGATCGTCGTCGAAGTTCAGACGGCAAGCGGAACCCGGATCGGTTCGGACAATGGCACGATCGTGACGCTGTCCGGTCCGGCGGAGTTGCAGGGAACGCTCATGCGGACGGTTGTCGGCGGCGTCGCAGTATTCGACGACCTCGTCTATGTCCCGAGCGCAAAACTGACGGTCGGCACAAGTTTCATGGTGACGGTGGACGATCCCGCGCCCGATATCATGCCTCCCGACCTGAACGCCGACACGGCAACAATCAATGTCGAGCCCACCGTATATTCGGGCATCGAAGTCGCCCTTGCCAGTGTCGACTCGGCTGAGGCGCTGGCCAACAATGCCAGCAACGGTGACGTGAGCCTTTCGGTGGATGGTCGCTTTGTGGCCTTCACCTCGCGGGCGGGCAATCTGGTGGCCGGCGATACCAACGGCGCGATCGATGTGTTTGTGCGCGACCGCTTCAACGGCACGACCGAACGTGTGAGCCTGCCGCCCGCCGGCGGCCAGTTCTCCAACCTGGGGACCGATCCCGGCGCTGAGATTTCGGGCAACGGTCGCTACGTCGTCTTCCGTGACATCACGACGGGCCAGATCTATCGGCGCGACCGCCTGATGGCGGTGACGGAGGCGGTGAGCCTCAACGTCGGTGGCAACAACGTGGCCGGCGTGAGCAAGGCCGATGTATCCTTCGATGGGCGCTACATTGCGTTTGCCGGCGATACCGTGGGCAACGTGTACGTGCGCGACATGTTGCTCGGTGAAACCCAGGAAATGAGTATCACCAATGCCGGTGATCCCGGTGCCTGCGGATGCGGTTCCAGCGACGCGCACGTGCGCATCACGCCCGATGGTCGCCAGGTGGTCTTCAGCAATTCCGACACGAACCTGGTTGCCGGTGCGACCGGCGGTGTGTTCGTTCACGATCGCGACGTCTCGAACGACGGCGTGTTCGATGAACTCGGCGACATCTCGACCACGCTTGTCGTGGGTGACCAGAGCGACGAATTCAGTATCAGTGACGACGGGCGCCACATCGTCTATCTCGATTCCGGAAGCGTCTACATCCTCAACCGTGACATCGGCGATACCGGGCTCTTCGACCAGCCCGGCAACATTGCGCGTATCGATATCAGCGCGCTCATCGGCACGACCGACATGTCGGACTTCGTCCTCTCGGGCGGCGGCCGCTTCCTCGCGTTCGTGACGAATACGAATCTCGATCCGGTCGATCCAATCAACTCCCAGGATATCTATGTCCTCGATCGCGACGTGTCCGAAGACGGCGTGTTCGATGATGCCAGCGATTTCGATGTCGCACTGGCCAGCGTGACCCGGACGGGCGCGCGTCCGGCCACGACGACGCAGGGCAACTTGGCGCCGGCCATTTCTTCGGATGGCCGCTACATCGGTTTTGAGACCGAGGTCGCCACGCTGGTAAGCGGCGACACCAACGGTGTCAGCGATATCGCCGTCGTACCCAACCCGTTGCTTCCGGCGAAGCTGGCCTTTGGCGTGCGTCCGCCGACGACTGTGCCGGAGGGTGTCAACTGGCCGCCCTTTACCGTGGCCGTTCAGAATCCATTCGGAGCCGTTTTGACCGACGAAGTCGCCGATGTCCGCGTCAGTCTGCAGACTGGCACCGGCAACCTGCGTGAGGGCGGTGTCAACTGCCCGGGCGTGGATTGCGCGAAGACTACGGTCGACGGCGTCGCCACCTTCGGCGACATCAGCTACGACACCTTCGAGTCGATCGAGATCAACGTCGATTCGGGCCTTCTTTTCCCGATCCTGCCCCCGCGTCTGGGAACGCAGGTATCCGTCACGGAATGTAATGCGGCGGCGCAGATGAATGCCGCGCAGCTCCAGTTCCGCGCGGGCGATGCGCCCGATCCGATGCAGCAGGCCGGTCAGGTCTGGCAGTCTGTCAGTGCCGGTAACATCGTGGTTGAAATGCTCAACTGCGCGGGGAACCCCGTGTACGACATGGACCGTCCGGTCACCTTCCAGCTCACCAGCGCCAGTGGCACGCTGCTTGGCACCGTTACGCAAACAGCGATCGACAACGCCGGAACCGGCGAAGCCACGTTCGACGATCTGCTCTACAACGTGGCAGAGGACGTCTACTTCAACGTGACCTCTCCGGGTCTGACGCCGATTTTCGGCCAGATGGTGACCGTGGACGTGGGACCGCCGGCACAAATCGTGTTCGGTACACCTCCTTCGGCCAATGGTCTGGTGGGCACGACGCTCGATACCTTCACCGTTGAAGTCCAGGATTCGGTCGGAAACATCATTGAGTCGGCGGCCGACCAAATTGACATCGTCCAGACGAGCCCCGCGTCGCCCAACGGTACGTTTACCGGTTCGACCAGCGTTGTTACGAACATGGGTGTCGCGACCTTCGATGATATTTCCTATACCTATGGCGAGGTGGTGGGCTTCAGTGTGACGCATCCCTCGCTTCCCGACATCACCGGTGTGTCCATCAGCTTCGTCGGTCCGCCGGTCAAGCTGGTGTTCCGCGATGCGCCGCGGGCGCAGGAAATCGTAGGCATTTCCTGGCGCGCCTTTACGGTCGAGGTGCAGGACTTCTTCGGCAACCTGATCCTGGATGCCCAGAACCAGGTGAGCCTGCAACTCGACAGTGGCACCGGACAATTTGATTCCCAGAGCAGCACCGTGCCCCAGGTCGGTATCGCGAATTTCACCAGCGTGCGTTACACGGCAACCGAGCCGATCGAATTCTCCGTGACCGCTCCGGGCCTGATCCCGATTACGGGCGTCATGGTCAACGTGGTCGGTCCGCCGGTTCGCTACCGAATCACGCCGAGTAATCCCTTCCCGCTCACCGAGACCGCGGGTGAGGACTGGACCTCCCTGACAATTCAGCTCGAAGACGCTTCGGGCCAGACCGTGGACGTCATCGAGTCACCCGATTTCCTTCGTGTGGAGCTGTTCGACAATACCGGTGATCTGTTTCTGGACAACAACACAAATGTTGCAAACAGTTTCGAGACTGACTTTGTCGGTGGTTCGGTTGTACTCGACAATCTGAGTTACCGCGTTGCCGAGCGCATCTTCATGCGCCTGACCAGTGTGGTGGGCTCGAGCTCCGGTCAGTTGATTCTCGACAACCTGCCCGTAGATGTGCGTAATGCGCCCGCGCAGGTGATGACAATCGTGCAGCAGCCGCCTGCGGAAACGGCGCGGGGTTCGACCATCGGCGCCATTGGTCTGGAACTGCGCGATCAGTTCAACAATATTGCGATTGACGACAACTCCACCGTTGTCGAGGCGCAGCTTGGGCTGGGCAGTGGATCGCTCATGGGCTCCCTTCTGCGCACGGCGCAGAATGGTTACGTCGTATTCAACGATCTTTCCTACGACGCTGGCGATGTGTTTGACATATCGCTGACGGCCGATAACCCGAGTGTCGGTGCCGTCGTGACACGTTCGAGCCGGTCGACAACTCTCGTCGATCCGGGACTTCAGACATTCGTGTCGAGCTTTACTGCGGTCCAGCCCCAGAGGGATCTCGATAATGACGGCAATCTGGACTACGAAACCGGTGACGGCCTCAGCACGGCGCCGGCACTCTCCGCCGATGGCCGTTTTGTCGCCTTTGAATCCGTGGCGCAGAACATCCTTCTGACCACCAGCGGATTCCGAACGACGATGCTGCACGATTATGCAGTAGATCCCTTCGGTGCCCAGTTCCTCGGCTCCCAGTTCGGCGTGGTTTCGGCCCAGACCGGGTTCAACGTCCGTGGTTCGGGCGCGAACGTCGACCTCTCGGAGGACGGGGGATACATGGCGTTCGAGACCGAGGCGCAACTGACATTTCTCAACTTCTTCGGCACATCGAGTCTGGTTGACACCAATGGCGTCAAAGATATTTACGTCTACGACATCTTTGCCCCCGTCAGTCCGACGGATGTTGCCGGGCAGAGCGTGCTCGCAAGCCGGCGCACCGATGATGCACTGGCAGACGACGAGAGCACCAACCCGGCGCTCTCTCCCGACGGTTCATGGGTTGTCTTCGAGAGCAAGGCAACCAACCTGATGGAGCCGGTCGAGACGGTCATCGGAGTCGGTGACGGTGTGCAGACAGACTTCAGCGGCGCTGTGGTCGGTGTTTCCCCGGTCGATTCCCGGGCTTCCGGCAATGTCTATTTGCGTTATTTCACTGCAAGCGGTGAGTATTCCTGCACGAATCCCGCCTCACTCAGCAGCCTGCTTGAATGCACCGATGGCGGGACTGGCGTATTTGATTTCAACACCGGTACCTTCACTTCGCTCAATCTCGGCGTGCCGCCGCTCGCGGGCGCTGATCTAGAAGCCCGTGTGCAGCCGCTGGACGCAAACGGTTTTGCCGATCTGTATGCGCACGACATGGTCAATGAGCGTACCTTCCGCCTGACCCAGGCCATGGGTGGCGGTGATGCTGACGGTCGCAGCCTCAACCCCCATGTTTCCCTGCGCGGACGCTATGTAGTGTTTGAGTCTGATGCGACCAACCTCGTGCCCAATGACGACGAGGGCAACCGCGACGTCTTCCTTCTTGACCGCGATCCTGACGGCAACGCGGTGCTGGACGAAGGAAACAGCACGGTCACGCGTCTGAGCGCGGAGCCGGCGATGACTGCCAATGGCGGCGACGGCGACAGCTTCAATGCGAAGATCTCCAACGACGGGATGACGGTTGTCTTTGACTCCACTGCAGAGAACCTGGTGGCGGGCGACGCCGGCGACGGCTTTGCCCAGCGTGATGTCTTCATGGTGGATCTGAGCGGTCTGCCCGCATTTACCATCACCCGCGTAAGTGTGAGTACGATGGGCGCGGTTGGTGATGCCGACAGCCTGAAGCCCGATATTTCAGCAAACGGGCGCTACGTCGCCTTCGAGTCGACGGCGACGACCCTCCTCGATGCCGGCGCCGACACCAACGGCGTCAGCGATATCTTCGTCCGGGACCTCGCTTCAGGAATCACCGCGATCGCGAGCCTGGATCGGTCCATGGCGCTCTCGAACGCCGCCAGTACCGACGCCGCGATTTCCCCGAATGGGCGTCGCGTGGCCTATGCTTCGGCCGCGACGAACATTTCCTATGACCAAATTGTCGTTTCGAACAACCTCACATCCATTTTCGACATAAACGGCATCAAGGATGTCTTCTCGTCTCCGAACCCGCTGGGTGGTCCCTACGAGCTTGCGTTCGTTGACGCGCCGGAGGCCAGTTACACCGCCGGCGAGACCTGGACCAGCGGCGGCGGCCCCATCACGGTGCAGCTCCTGGATACGCTGGGTGCGCCTGCTACCGACACGGGGGTTCCCGTTACGATTGCAATCACGAGTGCGCCGATGGGGGCCGGGCCGCTGCTCGGTACGGTTACCCGAACAACCGTCAACGGCGTGGCGACCTTCGATGATCTCTCGTTCGAGACGGCCGGCGCCATTACCGCGCAGGCTTCCTCGAACCTCCTTCTCCCGGTCAGTGCGCCGATTACGATTAACCATGATGCGGCTGTTGCGTTGCGCATGGCTGACATCCCCGAGCCAACTGCGACTGCGGGCGTGAACTGGATCGGCGACGACCTGGGCGGCAATGTGCTGATCGAAGTGATCGATCAGTTCGGCAACCGCGCGACTAGTGACAACGCGACGATGGTGCAGCTCAGCGTTGCGAGCGGCACGGATTCATCCCTCATGGGGACGCGGACGCGCACCGTCGTGGCCGGCCTTGCAAGCTTCGACGACATCAACCACGAACGCGCGGAAACCATTACTGTTGCTTTTGACGATGTGGGCGCCACGCTCGATACTTCTCTGACACAAAACGTATCGGTGGTGGTTGCTCCGGCAGCCCCGGTGCGGGTGGGCTTCTCAGTAGGGGCCATGATTACGCTGCAGAAGGCCGGCGTGCAATGGGATGCGTTCAGCGTTGAAATTCAGGACGCCTTTGGCAATCTGGTGGTCGGTCAGCCCGACACGCTGGTGAGCGTCACGCTTGATTCCGGTATGTGCACAACCGGCGGAATCATTCTGGGCACATCGCAGCGCATTGCCGTCAATGGCATCGCGACGTTCAATAACATCGAGTGCCGAATTGCAGAGACGCTGGTTCTTTCGGCGAATGACATCAGTGGCGGCGGTCTGGCCTCCAGCCTCAGCCCGAACATTGTGGTGGCTCCGAACTCCGCGGCGGGTGTCGTCTACATCACGCCGCCGGCATCGCCGCAGGTCGTGGGTGTTCCCATCGCGCCTGCCATTCAGGTGCAGGCGGTCGATGTATATGGGAACATTGTTCCCGACGCGAACAATCTGGTGGCAACCGGCATTGTTACGGGAACCTCGACTCTTACGGGCACGCTCATTCGGAGCACTGTGGACGGGACGCTTGTTCCCGACGGAACCGCGGAATTCGACGACCTGGTCTATGACATCGCCGAGACGGTGGTGATCGGGACCGAATTCGGTGGCGGCCTTCCTGCAAGCCCCAGCCTGCAGACGACGGTGACGTTCCTGCCTGCCGCGGCCGATCGCCTGTCGATCAGTGCCAATCTACTCGACGACGATGGCCCCGCGAGCCTGCAGACCGCCGGCGTCGCGTGGGACGATCTTGACGATGATATGCACAGCTTTGGCCAGACCGCAACGAAGATCGGCAATCCGATCAGGATCCGGGTTGTGGATGCTTTCGGGAATGTCACGGACCCCGGTCCTGCCAATGTGACGGCATCGATCGATACCGGCGCGGGCGATACCTGCCCTGGCGGGCTTCAGGGAACCCTGACGCAGCCGGTTGTGAATGGCGTTGCAACCTTCGACGACCTCCGCTGCGATACGGTGGGCACTTACGCCATCGATTTCGTGGGTGACGTGGCCCCGATTGATACGAACACCCTTCAGGACATCATGGTGAGCGTGCAGCCCAACCAGGGGGCGCAGGTCGCCTTCGTTCCCAACGAAGGACTTCGCGTTTCGGAAGTCGCCGGGCAGCCCTGGAGCCGTGACGGCACGCCGGGCAACGGCGTGCGCGTGCGCATCCTGGACGCCTATGGGAACCAGACGACCGCAAATTCGTCCTTTATAGTGACCGCGAGCGTCGTGGGTGGGGCAGGCGTCCTGTTTGGTACCCTGACAGCCGATCCGGTGAATGGCTTCGCGGAGTTCGACGACCTTCGTTACAACGTGGCCGAAGACATTCTGGTCAACTTCGCGATTACAACCGGAACCCCGGCCAGCGCGACCCTGACCATTTTGCCGGCCGGGCCCGATCATCTGGCGTTCGCCAAATCGCCGCCCAGTGTAACGCAGCAGAACACGGTGATGAGCTACTTTACCGTGCAGCTCATCGACGAGTTCGACAACCTGATTACGACCGACAGCGCCTCGATGATCGAGCTGACACTCGGCACGGGCACCGGCAACATCTCGGGTACCACGACGCGGCAGCTCGAAGAGGGTGTCGCAACTTTCAACGACATCGTTCACGACACCGTTGAGCAGATCGATCTGCAGTTCCGTGAAACGACCGACAGCATTCCGCCGCTCAATTCCGGTAATATCAACGTGCGCGTGGGCCCCGGCCTGCAGGAAGCCATCGTTAACGCCACCTTCGGCGGCGATTCGGGCAGTGAGTTGCCGTCCATCTCCTATGACGGTCGCTTCACCGCCTTCTCCTCGCTTGCCGGAAACCTGGCAGGCGGAAGCACCTTCCGGGATATATTCGTGCGGGACCGTATCGCGGGTGCGACGGAGCGCATCAACATCCCTGAATTCTTTGTTGCTGATGGATCGAGTACGACGCCTGATATCTCGGCCGACGGCCGGTACGTTGTCTACGAATCCGACGCGACGACCCTGATCGCTGCAAACACCGACACCAACGCACGCCGCGACGTGTTCATTCGTGACCGCGTGCTTGCAACCACCACGCGCGTGAGCCGTTCAACCAATGGCCTGCAGGGCAATGGAGCCAGCCAGGCCGCGAGCGTCTCCGGCGACGGTCGCTACATCGCCTTTGAGTCGTCCTCGACGAACTTCCTTGATCCGATTGAGGGTGTGCTCGCCGTCGGTGACGGCACCACCACTGATTTCGGTGGCAGCGCCAGCGGAGTTTTCCCGGTCATCGTGAAGAACGGCAACGTGCAGCTTCGTTATGAAACCGCCGAAGGCGTGAAGACCTGTACGAACTCGGATGCGGTTGTACTGACCAACATCATCTGTGACGATGGCGGCACCGGCACGTTCGATTTCAATACCGGCATCTTTACCACGCTGGATCTGGGCGTCGCGCCCAGCGCCGCCGCGGACATCGAGTTCGCGCTCAAGCGCCTCGACACCAACAATGCCTGGGACGTTTTCGTCCATGATCAGGTGACGGGCGTGACGCGCCGCATGAGCGTCGTGACGCTCACGGGCGCCGAATCGGCCCTCAACCAGAGCAGCTACGACCCCGACCTCTCGGCCACCGGTCGCTACGTCGCTTTTGAATCCGACGCCGACCTGCTCGGCGGCGCCGATCCCACCGGCCGCGACATCTACGTCGCCGACCGCGACATCGACGGCAACGGCGTCTTCGACGAGACCCCGCCGACCCTGACCCTTGTCAGCTACCAGACCGGCGGCGTGGCCGTGGTGGGCAATGGTGAAAGCATCAACGCCTCGATCAACAGCGACGGCACGCTTGTCGCCTTCGAATCGCTTGCAACCAACCTGCTTGGCGCCGGCGTTGATACCAGTAACGCGCGCGACGTGTTCGTGCGTGATATCGGCGGTATGACGACCACGCGCGTGAGTGTTGCCGAAGACGGTGTGACGGAACTTGCTGGTGCCGCTAGCCGCTGGCCGCAGATCAGCTGGGACGGTCGCTACGTGGTCTTCGAGTCCGATTCGACAGCCATTCCCTTTTCGCCGCCGCTCGATACCAATGTCGCGCGCGACGTGTTCGTTCATGACCGCATGGCCATGGGCGCGACGCGGCACACGACGTTGATTTCCCAGAGCGCCGACGGCGTGCTGGGCTCCAACAACAGCGACCAGCCCTCGCTTTCGGGGGACGGCCGCTACGTGGCCTTCCGCAGCACGGCGACGCAGCTCGTCGCGGGCGATGTGAATGGCGCCGCGGACATCTTTATTGCTCCCAACGACGTGGTCGGTCCCTATGAGCTCGTCGTGACGAACCAGCCCGGTGCTGTCGAAACAGGCGAGGCATTCAGCAACGTCCAGTCGATTACCGTGGAAATCCGCGACATCGATGGCAACCTCGTCACCAACGCCACCAACACGGTGACCATCACCAAGGTGGGCGGTACCGCGCCCGGCGCCATTCTGGGCACGCTCAGCCGCGCTGCGGTTGGCGGCATCGCGACCTTTGATGACCTGCACGTCGACACGATCGGCGACCTGGGCCCGCGCACCATCGACCTCGAAGCCTCAGCGACGCGGCTCATTACCGACGCAGTTCCGGCGATCACCGTGAACCCGGCGCCGGCCGCCGCTCTGGTCTACCTTGAGGCTCCCGATGCCGCGCAGATCGCGGGCGATCCCTGGGTTGGTGACATGGGCGGCGATGTCGTTCTCGAACTCGAGGACGCCTTCGGCAACCGTGCGACGCTGACCAACCTTGACATCAAGATCGCTCCACTTGCCGGTGCGACGGACAATTTCCAGATGGTGGGTGGCTCGGTGGATACGGTGACGAGTGTGGCCGGTCTGGCGACCTTCTCCATGACCAATCCCGGTGACATCAGTTACGACACCGCCGAGACCTTCACCATTGTCTTCGACGATACGGGCTCGACCCTGGACAACAGCGCGGTCAGCGGCCTGAGCGTGACCGTCGGCCATGCCGCACCCGATCGAGTCGTGTTCGGAACGAATCCCAACGGTAACATCGAGACTGCCGGCGCCTCATGGAGCGCATTCACCGCGCGCATTGAGGACCAGTACGGCAACTTGATCAATGATGACAATGCGACCGTCATCGATATCCTGAACGTCAATGGTTCGGTAACCGGCGCGATTACCGTCGGAG
>JAGRBM010000238.1 GCA_020434085.1 Chrysiogenia bacterium
CAATCGGTGGGGGAAGCGTTACAAGGACTTTGCTTTGTTCAGCACCGACTCAAAGATCTTCCTTGCGTCGGCGCTCTCGGTCTGCGTCTCGGTGGCGTGCTCGGCGTGGGGCATCATGCCGAAGACGTTGCGGCCGGCATTGCAGACGCCCGCAATGTTCTCGAGCGAGCCGTTGGGGTTGTGGCGCTCGTCGACTTCGCCTTTGGGTCCGCAGTAGCGCACCATCACCTGCCCCTCGCCGTTGATGCGGGCCAGGGTTTCCTGATCGGCGTAGTAACAGCCATCGCCGTGCTTGATGGGCACGCGGATGACGTCGCCTTCCTTGCAGGTGGAGAAGAACGGATTGTCGGTGTTCTCGACCCGCAGGTGCCAGGGAGCGCAGACGAACTTGAGGTCGCGGTTGCGAACCAGCACGCCCGGCAGCAGCCCCGTCTCGCAGAGGATCTGAAAGCCGTTGCAGATGCCGATTACCAGCCCGCCGCGCTCGGCGTGGCGAACCACCTCGTTCATCACGGGCGAGAACTTGGCCATCGCGCCCGTGCGCAGGTAATCGCCGTAGGAAAAACCACCCGGCAGAAACACCACGTCGGCGCCGCGCAGGTCGGTATCCTTGTGCCAGATAAGCTCGCCATCGCAGCCGAGCACATCGCGCGCCACGTGCAGCGCGTCGCGGTCGTCATTGGAGCCGGGGAACTGGATGATGCCGAATTTCATATTCCCAAATCGTTTCTGTTGCCCGTAGGGGCGGGGTCTACCCGCCCGCATTTCCCGTCGGCGTCTTGGTCAAAGAGGGCGAGTAGACCCCGCCCCTGCTACTCTTCGATTTCAAATCGGTAGTCCTCGACAATCAGGTTCGCCAGGAGCTTCTCGCACATTTCCTTGACGCGGATCTCGGCCTCGCCGGGGGTGAGGCCCTTGAGCTCGATGGTCAGGTACTTGCCCATGTGGACTTCGCCGGCCTCTTTGTAACCGAGCGAGTGGAGCGATCCCTCAATGGCCTTGCCCTGGGGATCGAGGACGCCCTGGCGGGGAGTGATATAGATCTTTGCCTTCACGAGTTGTCCTTTGCGTGGCTCCCTGCGGGGCCTCTTTTACTTGGCGCCCAGCACGGCCTTGTGCACGCGGGCGTAGGCCTGCTCCACGTTGCCCAGGTCGCGGCGGAAACGGTCCTTGTCGAGCTTCTCGCCCGTCTTGGCATCCCACAGGCGGCAGCCATCGGGAGTGATCTCGTCGGCCAGGTAAATCTTGTTGCCGACGCGGCCGTATTCGAGCTTGTAGTCCACCAGCGTGATGCCGAGCTTCTTGAACATCTTGATGAGGATCTGGTTGATCTTCAGCGCGGACTCGTGGAGGTAGAGCATTTCCTTCTGCGTGGCCCAGCCCATGCCGACGGCCATGTCGCGGCCGATGAACGGGTCGCCCTGCGGGTCGCTCTTGTAGCAGAACTCCACGACCGGGCGCTTGAGCACGAAGCCCTCGTCGATGCCCAGGCGCTTGGCGGCGCTGCCGGCGACGATGTTGCGGACAATCACTTCCACCGGGATGATGTCGACCTTGCGCACGAGCTGCTCGCGATCGGAAAGGCGGCGAATGTAGTGCGTCGCAATGCCGAGCTTTTCGAGGCGCTCCATGATCGCGGCCGAGATTTCGTTGTTGAACATTCCCTTGTCGAGAATGGTGCCCTTCTTGGCGGCGTTGAACGCGGTGGCGTCATCCTTGAAGTAGCAGATGAGCGCCTTGGGATCGCTGGATGCATAGAGCGTCTTGCTCTTGCCCTCGTAGAGCTTCTTGCCGCGCTTGGGCGCCTTCGGCGTTTTCTTTGTGGCAGCCTTCTTTTTTGCAGGCTTCTTCGCAGCGGGCTTCTTCACGGACTTCTTCGGGGCTTTCTTCGTGGTCTTCTTGCGGGTGGCCATGAGAATTTTTGCTCCTGTGTGTTCTGGTTTTAGCCAAATACGCGCTGAAAAATCGTCTCGACGTGCTTGGTGTGATAGCTCTCGTCGAAGCAGTCACGGATTTCCTGTTCGCTGAGGTTCCCGGTCACGTCCTTGTCATCGAGCAACTGATCGATGAGCTGGCCGCGGCTCTCCCAGGCGGCCATGGCGCAGCGCTGAACGATGGCGTAGCTCTTCTCGCGGGAGAGGCCGCCCTTGGTGAGCGCCAGCAGCACGCGCTGGGAATTGTGCAGCCCGCCCGAGCTGTCGAGGTTCTCCTGCATGCGTTCGGGGTAGACGGTCAGCTTGTCCATCATGCCCGTGAGCCGTCCGAGGGCGAAGTCGCAGGTGACGGTGGCATCGGGAGCGATCACGCGCTCGACCGAGCTGTGGGAGATGTCGCGCTCGTGCCAGAGCGCCACATTCTCGAGCGCGCTGTGGGAGTAGCCGCGCAGCAGGCGCGCAAGGCCCGTCAGGTTCTCGCTGAGCACGGGGTTGCGCTTGTGGGGCATGGCGGAGCTGCCCTTCTGCCCCTTGTGGAAGAATTCCTCGGCTTCGCGCACTTCGGTGCGCTGGAGGTGGCGGACTTCCACGGCAAGATTCTCGATGGATGCGCCGATGAGCGCGAGCACCTGGAAGAACTCGGCATGACGGTCGCGGGCGACGACCTGCGAGGAAACCGGATCGGGCTTGAGCCCCAGTTTCTGGCAGACGTATTCCTCGACGCTCGGGTCGATGTTGGCGAAGGTGCCCACCGCGCCCGAGACCTTGCCCGCGCCGATGCGGTCGTTCGCCCAGTAGAGGCGCTGGCGGTGGCGCTTGAATTCGCTGTAGTGGCGGGCCAGCACCAGGCCGAAGGTCGTCGGCTCGGCGTGGATGCCGTGGGAGCGACCGATCATCAGGGTGTTCTTGTGTTCGATGGCGCGGCGCTGGAGGACCTGCAACAGCTCGTCGAGGTCGTCGAGCAGAATCTCGCCGGCCTGGTGGAGCTGCTTGGCAAGGCAGGTGTCGAGCACGTCGGAGCTGGTCATTCCAAGGTGCAGGTAGCGCGCTTCGTCGCCGAGTTCTTCGGCAACCGCCGTGAGGAAGGCAATGACGTCGTGGCGCACTTCGCGTTCGATCTCGTCGGAACGCTCGACCACGCGGGCGGCGACGTGACGGGGCGAGCCGTTGCCGCGATGCTCGACGACCTTCTTCTCGTCGGCCGCCTTGCGCAGGCGCTCGCTCACGCCCGCGGGTACGACGCCGAGCTTTTCGTTGGCCTCGCAGGCCAGCAGCTCGATTTCGAGCCAGAGATAGAATTTATGACCCGGCTCCCAGATTTGGACCATCCGGGGGCGGCTGTAGCGTTCAATCACGTGGGACAGACCTTATAAAGAGAAGACCCCGCTGGGTCTGCGCTGTGCGCTCAGCGCTACTTTTACGTCTGCTCGGCCCGCTGCGTCAAGCGCTGCGCGGGTCTGCTGCAGGGCGAATTTGGGCGTGTTGTTGGTTTCCGAGAGATGGGCCAGCACGACCTGCTGGAGGGCGTCTCCGCTGGCTGCCAGCTCGGCGACGAGCTGCGCGCAGGCCCGGTTGGACAGGTGCCCGTAATCGCCCGCCACCCGGCGCTTGAGGAACTCGGGGTAGGGGCCCTTGGCGAGCATGTCCTCATCGTGGTTGGACTCGATGCTCAGCAGCTCCACGCCGCCCAGAATTTCCACGAAGTCGGCAGGCACGTGGCCCAGGTCAGTCAGGTGGGCAGCCCGTCGTCCCTGGTACTCGAAGAGAAATCCGCAGGTCCCGGCCGCGTCGTGGGGCACGGGGATGGGGGTGATCTCCAGCTCGCCGATCTCGAGGATCTCGCCGTCGGCAAAGACCTTGGGTTCGCGCCCGGTCTGGTTGCGCAGCTTGAAGCCCGTGCGATGGCAGACCAGGTCGCTGGCATGGACCTGCAGCTCGAGCGCGCCGGCAAGGCGCGGCACGCCGGCGATGTGGTCGCCGTGGTCGTGGGAGAGAAGAATCGCATCAAGGCGCGCCGGATCGGCGCCGACGCTTTGAGCGCGGCCGCGGACCATCTTCACCGAGATGCCGCAGTCGATCACCACGGCGGCATCGCCTGCCTGCACCCACACGCAGTTGCCTTTGGAGCCCGATGCCAGCAGACACAGGCTCAGCGGCCCACCGGGGGCGGAGAATTCCGCGCTTTCGTGTACCTGTGACTCCACGGCTGCTCCCTATCACGGCGCGCCCACACCCGGCAAAGAGCCTGCCACGTGGTTGTGACGGGGCGTGACACGCTCAGTTCTTTCGCCAGCGGAGCTCCACGTAGACCGGGCTGTGGTCGGAGCCAAGGCTCGGCCCCACCTCGCGGTGGGTGGTCACCAGATCGGGGGAATGGAGCACGTGGTCGATGGGGATGCGCATCAGCCCGCAGGTATCGCACCAGGTGGGCTGGATGCCGAAGCCCCGTTGGGAGTTTTCGAGCCTGCCGACTTCCAGCAACCGCGCGAAGGCCTCCGACCAGGGCGTCGCATTGAGGTCCCCGGCGACGATCACGGGGACACTCTCGCGGCCCGCCCACTCGGCGACTTCCCGCAGGTATTCACTGCGCGCGCGGGCATTGATGGTACTGGTGGGCGGTGTCGGATGTGCGGCCATGAGCGCAACCTCCCGGCCCTGCCAGACAAAGCGCACGTCGGCCGCGGGAATGTTCCAGTGGGTGAAGTGCTGGATCGATGCGCGGGCCCCCGGAATCGCGGAGAGCACGGCGAGATCAAAGGTGTCGTTGCGCTCGGTGTGCGCGACGAGCTCATAGCCCGGCGCTTCGAGGTGGTCCTGCCACGCGCTCCGGCGGGTCTCCAGCAGGACGACGATATCGGGCCGGCGTTTCTGAATCTGTTCAAGGATCGCGGCGATATTTTCCTGCGAATTTCCCGCGAAGACGTTGAACGCGAAGACCCGCAGCGGCGGTTCGCTCATGTCGCTTGCCGCGCCGGGGCCAATCCAAAGCGGGACCAGCAGCGCGGCATTGACCCCGGTGAGAACTGCCGCGCCCGCGAGCCAGCGCCAATGGCGCAGCAGTGCGAGGCCGGCAGCAAGAAGAAGCCCGACGGCCGCATACTGGGCGCGGAAATGGGCGAAGAGATCGAGAAACCAGTGTATTCGCCCCAGAAACCCCAGCAGCGTGGCCAGCGCCAGCCAGATGAGCGACGCGGCCAGCAGCAGTGACGCAGCCCTGCGCGCGGGACTCGGGGGATTTTCGGAATCGTGCTGCATTGCACCTGCAGAGTAACCAGTTGCGGTTCAATCGCCATCAACCCTTCCGCCATCGGCCGGGGTCTACTAGGCTGAGGCTCGCGTTGGACGCCGCAGCTTTATAGGGGAAATGTCTTGAATCGGGTGCACCGAATTCTGCTCGCCATGGGAATGCTCGCTGTTCTGGTTTCGACCGGGGCGTGCCGTCGTCTGCCGGTGCGGCTGGTTGCGGCCGATCAGAGCGCGGGTCCGGCCGAGCGGCTGGCTTCCTTCCGGGAGGGCGGCGACGGCATCCTCGTGCTGGCGGGCAGGGGGCTCTCCGACCCGCTGCCTCCCGACTCGGAACTGGCGCTTCGCGCCGCTGCCGAGGCGGGCTTCGACGGTGTGTGGATTGAGGTCCAGCGCTCGGCCGACGGCGAGCCCGTGGTCTATGGCGCCAGCCAGCTCGAAGAGCTGACCGAGGGCGAGGGACCCGTGGAGGCCCTTGCGCTGGCCGAGCTGGAGACGCTGACCCTCAAGGGGCCCGAAGATCTCCCTGCGTCCCGTCTGCTGCCGCTGGAGCGCGCTCTGGGGCTCTTTGCCGAGCGCCTGATCGTCTGGGTCTACGTCCCCTCCACCGGGCACAAAGCAGCCGAGCTGGCCGTGCGGGTGGGCGAGCTGATCGAACAGAGCAACCTCTCGGGCACGGTGGTCCTGGAGACCGATTCGCCGGTGATCGCCGCCGGAATGAAGAAGGTTCAGCCAGATCTCGCCCTCGCGGTGCGCGGGGACGGCTCGCGCAAGTTCGAGAAGCTCATGGCCGATTCCCTCGGCGCTTCGCCCTGGCCGGTCACCCTGAGCCTCAGTGCCGCTGAGCTGGGCCATGCGGGCGGCTGGCGGCGCCAGTACCGCTCCCTGGCCGTCTGGGGCCTCTCCAGCGAGGAAGACCACTACCGGGCCATCTCGGTCGGGGCCAATGCGCTGCTCAGCGACGCGCCGGTGGCCGGGCTCAGCCTGGTGCGCGGCGGTCGCAGGCGCCCCTGATTTCTCCCCCCGTCCTGTCAGATAAATTCGTTCCGACCGCAACTGACCGGTTGAGCGGGCGAGTCCCCCCGTGGTAGAGTCCCGGACCTCAATCGATTCAAAACAGCTTGCGCGCCGGGGTCCGAAGAGGGAGCCGCGCAACAGGGAGCGTTTGCCCATGTGTTTTCGCGATATCTTGATTCGTGTCCTCTCGGTGGCCTTGCTGGCCTCCGCCCTTGCCACGGCGCCGGCCACGCGCGCAAGCGCCTTCGACCGTCCCCATGATCCGGTGATCCTCTCGGGCGATACGCTCAAGGCGCTCTACGGCCGGAAGATTCCCAGCCTGCGCCTGATGGCGGTCAGGGACGGGAAGCTCGTCACCATCCCCTTCCAGGTCGACAAGCGCGATCCCGACAACGAGTACATGACCCCCGGGGCGAAGATTCCCCAGGACATCATCGATGCCACGGACTTCGACGCCCGCAGCGAGGCGGAAAAGCGCGCCGAGCGCATCGAGGATTTCGAGGACGACCTGAGCGACTTCGAGAAAGCCGTGAAGAAGGGCAAGCTGGCCCAGAGTGAGCTCGAGGAGAAGCGCAAGGCCGCCTACTGGGTCGAGAAGATCGATGAGCTCGACTACAACGACGAGCTCGCCTTCATGGGCCGCGACGCGGGCGATGCGTTGCCGGTCTCCAAGTGGCCGGTCAAGGACGGCATCGAGCTGATCCTGGAAGACCCGATCAAGAAAGAAACCGCCTACGTCTACCTGTTCAACTTCGCCGCCAATGCCCCGGCGCTCAGCGAAGCGGACTACGTGCGCTACGAGGCCAAGAAGGACCGCACCGAGTCCGACAAGGCCATTGTTGATTTCGTCGACGACAAGCCGATGATCATCGAAGAGATTTATGGCAAGAAGGCCGACGGTTCGCTCATGGAGAACTTCGTCGACCGCTTCAAGCTGCGCATCCACATGCGTGTGAAACCCTTCTTCTGCGCGGGCCTGGACTTCAACGAGAACAATACCAAGTCCTTTACCGTGGGCTACATCGACGGCCCGGTGCGCGTCATTCGCCGCAACATCTTCTGGATCACCATCGCCGGCATCAAGCTGCCCGGCATTCCCAAGGCGACGATCTATTACATCTTCTATGAGCACGGCATGGTGGGTCCGACGAAGATCAACAACCCCATTGACCCGAGCCTGGTGCTCTGCGACGGCAGTTATTTCCGCGCGGGCATGGACCTGCGCAAGGTGGCGCACGGCACGCACCTGTATACCGAGGACAATCCCGACGGGCTGACCATCGATGGAAAGCTCACCAAGCACGAAGAAGGGCTAATCCGTCGCGACCAGGCCTGGCTGGGCGCCTACCAGCCCGACCGGCGCTTCGGCTTCGTAGCGCGCATGACCTACGACGAGATCCTGCGCGAGAAGGGGGCCACCATGGACCTCTACTTCCGCGAAGATCCCACCGAGGAAGACGAGCCCGAGAGCGAACCGGGCACCCTGTTCGTGGGGTATGAGATGGACATGAAGCGCTTCCCCAAGGGCGAGTTCAACCTGGCCTTCTACATCTACCTGGGCCCGAACATGGAGAGCGGGGACGAGCGCAGATTCCTGGAGATCCTCGATCACCCGATCAAGGTGAAAGCGAACTCGCTGCAATAAGAGTTTTGGCCGCAGAGGGCACAGAGCTCACGGAGGTCAGAAATTTGACCGCGGATGAACGCAGATCAACGCGGATTCAGAGCAAGGCAGAACCAAAACAGGATGCACAGGATGAGCAGGCTTTAGAGATTGATCCTGCCAATCCTGTGCATCCTGTTTAATTTTACCCCTTTCTTCTGTCTTGATCAGCGTCTATCCGCGTTCATCCGCGGTCGATTTTTCCTTATTTCCGGCTCCGTGATCTCTGTGTCCTCTGTGGCGAAATCCTAATTTTCGGTATTTATTCGGTAAACATGATCTGTTAGAACTGCTGTTTCTAGGCAAAATTCGGCGCCAAATCGTGTGACATGAAATGACACACCTGCAGCATATCATTTCCTCAGTCCCCAAGGGGACGAAGGAGACGATCCCATGGCCGCAGCAGCTACCCAGATTCAGGCAAACGAAACCGGCGCCCTGCGCCTGCTTTGTGCGAAGGAAGAGGGCACGGGCGCGGCCGGCGCCGCGCAGGTGAAAGCCCGCGCCGGGGCCGAGGGAACGCGCCGCTTCGTGGTGGTGCTCGCCGCATCGGGCGCGCTGCGCAGCGCGCTTCGCCGCGAGCTGCCGCGTCCGGTGGGCAAGAACCGCGTGCTCGTCGATACGGCACCGCGCCGCAAGGGCGATGTCGACCTGGCACGTCTTGCCGAGCGCTCCTGGTTCTACCGCCGCCTGGGTGCCACGCACCTGGTGATCGAGGCAGAACCCGCCCGCGGCGTCGAAATCCGCGAATACCTGACCCAGCTTCTGAGCGCCTTCGGTCCGCTCGTCACCGACGAGGCGCTGCAGATCGACGTGGTGCTGCCCGCGCGCGCCGCCGCCGTGGTACACAACGAGTGGATGCTTTCCTTCCTGTGCGAGGAAGCCATCCAGCGCGCGCGCCGCGAGTTCGATTGCAGCCGCGTCCAGATCGAGGGTCGCGTGCAGGTGAAACAGAATGAGGGCTTCTCGCTGAGTGCTGAGGGCGCACAAAGCGAGAGTGAACTGGCGAGTGCCCGGTTGCCGCTGCGCGTGGCAACCGGGCAGGCCGCCGCTGCCCGCAGCGCGCACCTGCCCGCCGGCGAGAGCGTCTCGCAGCTCGGGCTGCTCTAGGAGATATTCTTCGCTCCCTGCTCCCCCTTCGGGGGAGCGGGGATGGAAAAAAGATTCTTAGACCAGCATCTTCCTTGCCCCGTCGACGAATTCCTTCTCGCTCTTTGAATCCGTGACCCGGATGCGTTCGGGAATCTTGAGGCCCTGCTGCACGGCGGGGCGCCCGCCGATGAGCTTGATCCAGCGCTGGACGTGATCGAGTCCCTCGATGCTCACGCCCGACCAGGGGTAGGTGGCGACCCAGGGATAGGTGGCGATGTCGGCAATCGAATACTCCGCGCCGCCCAGATACTCGGCCTCCGCAAGGCGAGCGTCGAGTACCTCGAACAGGCGGCGGCTCTCGTTCTGGTAGCGCTCGATGGCGAAGGGAATCTTCTCGGGCGCGTAGCGGAAGAACACATTGGCCTGTCCCATCATCGGGCCGATGCCGCCCATCTGGAACATGAGCCACTGCATCACGACCGAGCGGCCCTTCGCGTCGGCGGGCAGGAGCTTGCCGGTTTTCTCCGCGAGATAAACCAGGATTGCGCCGGACTCGAAGACGGCGAAGCCGTCCTCGTCTCGGTCGACGATGGCCGGGATGCGCCCGTTGGGATTGATCCTGAGGAAGGCGGGCTCTTTTTGTTCGAGCTTGGCCAGGTTGATCGGGTGAACTTCGTAGGGGAGCGCCAGCTCCTCCAGGGCAATCGAGGCCTTGTGTCCGTTGGGCGTAGCGGCAGTGTAGAGATCGATCATCGCGTAACTCCTTGCGGCTGACTGTCTACCGATGCCGGGCAAGCCCCAAACGGTGCAGCAAGCTGTCCCTGCTCCCCCTTTGGGGGAGCTGTTCGACGCAGCGTCAGCGGAGGCGAACTGAGGGGGTCGCTCAGGCGGTGATCAGGTGTTTTTCTTAATCTTGATCGTGCTGTCTTTGGTGCCCCCTCAGGCCGGTTACGCGCCGGGTAGAGCCACTACACCTCTTCAAGTGCCCGAAAGATTTCCTCGGCCACGACCTGTAGCCGCCGATCGATATCGAGATTCCAGAATCGAAGCACCCGGATTCCCTCGGCCTGCAATGTTTGTGACCGATCCGAATCTCGCTCGCCGTGTTCGGGAAACGAATGCTGGCTACTGTCAAGTTCGACGGCGAGGCGGCGTTCGCAGCAGTAGAAATCCAGGATGTAGGGCCCGACGGGGTGCTGGCGACGGAAACGGAACCCGCCAAGACGGCGTCCTCGAAGGTATTGCCAGAGCTTGCGTTCCTGCGGGGTTGGGTGATGGCGCAGCTCGCGCGCCTTGTCGCGTGTGATCTTATCCATGGAAGTTCCCCCCTTGCTGGGGAAACGAAGCAAGCAGCGTGCCGTTGCCGGCACCCCCCTTCCGCCCTTCGGGCACCTTCCCCCGTTGGGGGAAGAGGGACGTTTTCCTACGTCCCGAATTTCAGCTACACCTTCCTCCCATGTCACCCATTCGCAGCATGACGGGATTTGGCCGGGCGCAGGGGCAGATCGGCCGGGCGGAGTTCAACGTCGAGATCAAGAGCGTCAACTCGCGCTATCTCGATCTGAAGCTTCGCGTGCCGTCCTCGCTGGCGGCGCTCGAGCAGTCGCTTCACAACCACATCAAGTCCCACATCGACCGCGGCCGGGTGGAGTGCTCGATCTCCGAGAGCACCTACGGCGAGGTCTCCAACGCCATCGACGTGAACTGGCCGGTGGCGCGCCGCTACATGGAACTCTTTGAAGCGATGAAGAGCGAGCTCAGCGTGGGCGGCGAGGTGAACCTCAGCCTGCTTGCGCGCCAGAAGGACATCTTTGTTTCCCCGGAGCCGCCCGACCCCAAGGAGCTGCTCGATCCGCTGAAAAAGCTCATCGACGAGGCCCTGGCCGAGCTGACCACCGCGCGCGAGCGCGAGGGCGCCGACCTGGTTGCCGACGTGCTCGAGCGCTGCAAGGCCATCGAGGGGTGTCTTGGAGAGGTGCGCGAGGCGCGGCCCGAGACGGTGGAAAAACTGCGCGAGAAACTCCGCGCGCGCCTTGCCGAATTGAAGGAAAAACCCGACCTCGACGAGCAGCGCTTCGCCCAGGAAGTCGCCTACCTGGCCGACAAGGCCGACATCACCGAAGAGATCGTGCGGCTGGAGAGTCACATCGCCAAGTTCCGCGAGCTCATCGAATCGGGCGGCACCGTGGGTCGCAAGCTCGACTTCCTCGTCCAGGAATTCAACCGCGAGGCCAATACCATTGCATCCAAGGCCTCCAACACCGCCGCCCAGCACGTCGCCGTCGAGATGAAGAGCGAAATCGAACGCATCCGCGAGCAGATCCAGAATATTGAGTAGAGATCGTAATCCATCCCCGCTCCCCCGCGCCGGGGGAGCTGCGCGGGCGCGCGCAGCGCGACCGGGCTGAGGGGGTTGTGGGGGCGGCGCAGATAATCTGCTTGCTGGTGCCGGCACCCCCTCAGTCGAGCTTCACTCGACAGCTCCCCCGGCGCGGGGGAGCAGGGAATGTTTGCTTGCGCATTTGGAACGGGCTACGAAACCCCGACCCCAGGCGGAGCTGACCCGTGGCCGTAAAAAAGAAAAAGAAAGCTGCGAAGACATCGAAGAAACCTGCGGGAGGCGTGCGCGCCGCGGCCAACGCGGTCGTGCGCGAGGCCGTCAAGCGAAAGCGCCGTCCGGGACGGGTCTTCGTCGTGGCCGGTCCCTCCGGCGTGGGCAAGACCACGCTGTGCAAGAAGGCGCTCGAAGCCCTGCAGGGCCGGCTGCACTGGAGCATCTCGCACACCACGCGCCCCCAGCGCGAGGGCGAGGTCGACGCTCGTGACTACCACTTTGTGAGCGCCGAGAAATTCGAGCGCATGGTGGGGCGCGACGAGTTCATCGAACACGCCACCGTCCACGACAACTACTACGGCACCTCGCGAAAAGAGCTGCGCCGGATCCACAAGAGCGGCGGCGACGCCCTGGTGGAGATCGACGTGCAGGGCGCGCTCCAGATTATCGAGACCTTTCCCGAGGCGGTGATGATCTTCATTCTGCCGCCCACGCTCAAAGCCCTCGAACAACGCCTGCGCGGGCGCGGCACCGACAGCCCCGCCGTCATCCGAAAGCGCCTCCAGAACGCCTACGGCGAAATCGCCGAGGCCCCGGCCTTCCGCTACCAGATCGTCAATGAGGACCTCGACCACGCCCTGGCGGACCTCATCGGGGTCGTGCATGCCGAGGCGTGCCGGGTCTGAGCGGAGGTTTCTCTTCGGCAGAGACTTGTAGGGGCGGGGTTTACCCGCCCTTTTTGTTGCAGGGCGGGTAAACCCCGCCCCTACAACCTGCAGATTCAGCGGGAGCGCAAGCGGAGAACATTCCATCCCCCATTGCCAAAACCCCCGAAAATTCTTAGATTTTAGGGTGAAGGGTGGTTTTTCAGCTTCCTCCCCGGGAGGGGGGACGGAGCGCAGCGGCGGGCCTGTGTGCGCACAGGCCCCAATTGGTGGTGAATGCTCCGCTTTAACGACATCTCAGAGCGGGTCCAGGCCTACAATCCCAAGGCCGACCTGCTGAGCCTGCAGAAGGCCTACGTCTTCAGCGCCAAGGTCCACTCGGGCCAGAAACGGCGCTCGGGAGAGGCGTACCTCATCCATCCGGTGGAGGTCGCCGGCATTCTCACGCAGCTCCGGCTCGACGTCCCAAGCGTGGCGACGGGGCTCCTGCACGACACGGTCGAAGACACGCTCGCCACCCTCGAAGAAATCGAAGGGCTCTTCGGCAAGGAGATCCGCGACCTCGTCGACGCCGTCACCAAGCTCTCCCAGGTCGAATACAAGAACAAGGAAGAGCGGCAGGCCGAAAACTTCCGCAAGATGCTGCTGGCCACCAGCAAGGATCTGCGCGTCATTTTGATCAAGCTCGCCGATCGCCTGCACAACATGCGCACCCTCGAGCACCTGCCCGAGGAAAAGCAGCAGCGCATCGCCGAAGAAACCCTCGCCATCTATGCGCCCATCGCCAATCGCCTGGGCATTCAGTGGGTGAAGACCGAGCTCGAAGACCTGTGCTTCAAGGTGCTTCAGCCCGACGCCTTTGCCGAGCTCGAATCCGAAGTCACCATGCGCCAGAGGGAGCGCCAGGGAATCGTGGACGAACTCTGCGACACCGTGCGCGCGCAGCTCTCGAACCAGGCCATCTCCTGCACGGTCTACGGACGCGCCAAGCACTTCTATTCCATCTACCGGAAGATGCAGGAGAAGAACCTGACCTTCGACGAGATCTACGACTCGGTCGCCTTCCGCGTGATCGTGCCGAGCGTGCGCGCCTGCTACGAAACCCTGGGGCACATCCACAGTTTGTGGAAGCCGATTCCCGGCAAGGTGAAGGACTACATCGCGCTGCCCAAGGCCAACATGTACCAGTCGTTGCACACCGCGGTGATCGGTCCCTACGGCCAGGCCATGGAGTTCCAGATCCGCACGCCCGAGATGCACGACGTGGCCGAGTACGGCATTGCGGCCCACTGGAAGTACAAGGAAGGCAAGATCGACGGCAGCGTCGCCGGAGAGGACTCTCCCTACAGCGCGCTTCGCCAGATCTTCGCCGACCAGAACGAAGTCACCGACCCCGACGAATACATGGAGTCGCTGCGCATCGATTTCTTCCCCGATGAGGTCTACGTCTTCACCCCGCAGGGCGACGTGCGCGTGTTGCCCAAGGGCGCGACGCCCATCGACTTCGCCTACGCCATCCACAGCGAAGTGGGCAACACCTGCATCGGCGCCAAGGTGAACGGCAAGATCGTGCAGCTCCAGCACGAGCTGGAGACCGGCGACATCGTCGCCATCACGACGCGCAACACCCAAACACCCAGCCGCGACTGGCTCAAGTGGGTCAAGACCAGCAAGGCGCGCGGGCGCATCCGCGAATACATTCGCCACACCGAACGCGAGCGCAGCGTGGTGCTCGGCAGGGAGATCCTCGAGAAGGAACTCAGCCGCCAGGGCCTGCAGTACGAGCGCCTGCGCAAACAGGGCCAGCTCGAGCGCGTGGCCAAGGAACTCGACTACCGCGACGTGGAGAAACTGCTCATCGCCGTTTCCTACGGCACCGCGCCGCTCAGCAAGATCGTCGACATCCTGCTGCCGCCAGAAAAGCGCCGCGCCCCGCGCGAGGAGCGCCCGCAGCCGGTCGAGGCGCTGCAGAAGTTCATCCAGCGTGTCAGCGGCAACGGCAGCACCGGCGTTCGCGTCAAGGGCGGTGAAGGCGACGTGATGATCCGCTTCGCGCGCTGCTGCAATCCGCTTCCCGGCGACAAGATCATCGGCTTCATCACCCGCGGGCGCGGCATCTCGGTCCATCGCACCGACTGCCAGCACGTCCACGAAATGATTCCCGAGCGCAAGATCTCCGTGGAGTGGGACAAGGAATCGCGCGCCGCGCGCCCGGTCACCGTCGAAGTAGTCTGCGCCGACAAGCCCGGCCTGCTGGCCAGCATGACCAAATCGATTACCACCGAGGACGCGAACATCTCGCGCGTGGAGCTTCAGACCACCATCGATGAAAAGGCGGTCGGCACCTTCGAGATCGCCGTGCGCGATGCCGATCATTTGAAGCGAATCATCAAGGCGCTGCAGCGCATCAAGGGCATCTACAGCGTCCACCGCGTGGACACCAACCGCCAGGCACATCTCTAGGCGAGGAAGAGCAACCCATGGACGTCATCTCCACCCCCAACGCGCCGCGCGCCATCGGTCCCTACAGCCAGGCCATCCGGGCCGGCGACTACCTGTTCTGCTCCGGGCAGATTGCCTTGAGCCCCGACAACGGCGAACTCGTCGGCAGCGACGCGGCCGAGCAGACAAAGCAGGTCATGGAGAACCTGCGCGGCGTTGTCGAAGCCGCCGGCGGCGATCTCTCGAAAGTGGTGAAGACCACAATTTATCTTACCGACATGAACGCCTTCCCCCAGGTCAACGATGTCTATGGCGGGTACTTCTCCGAAAACCCGCCCGCCCGCGCCACCGTCGGTGTCGCCTCGCTCCCCAAGGGCGCGTTGGTCGAGATCGAGGCCGTGGTGTTCCTGGGGTAGGGGACAACAAGCCAAACAAAAACGGCGCCCATCGGGCGCCGTTTTTCGTGGAACGGAAGAAATCTTACATGCGGTTGTCGAGCTCTTTTTCCTTGGCGGCCTTTTCCTCGGCGCTGACCTGCTTCTTGTAGTCGCGCTCGAGGATGCGCTCGGACTCCGAGGTGTTGTCGGCGATGCGGAAGAGCACGATGACCGTCTCCAGGGCAACGCGCGCCATGATCACGTAGATCAAAAAGAGGATCGGCCAGAGAATCAGGCCGCTCACTCCCGCGAGGAAGCTGAACTGGAAGCCCGCGATGGCGGGGAAGAGGCCGAAGCCCGCGGCCCCCAGAATGGCCAGCGCGTAAAGAACGCGGATGATCCG